>JAIRTJ010000013.1 GCA_031254995.1 Eubacteriales Family XIII. Incertae Sedis bacterium | reverse complement strand
GTCTGATTTGACGAGCGGCGCGAAAAGCGCGCGTTTGATGTCCGTGCGAGTCATCGGCTTATGTCTTGTTTTGGCCTTGTCGTTCACGATGGTCTTTGCCGGTTGCAAGCGATCGTCGGATCAGGAGGAGGAAGAGCCCATCGTCGAAGAACCTTCAGAGGAAGAGATATTTCTGTGGCCGTATACGGGCATGGAGGCCGAGAACGAGGAGGTCATCAAGAATCGCCCGCTTTCGGTCAAGATCGAAAATTCCGCCGCCGCGCGCCCGCAGATGGGCATCAATCAAGCGGATATCGTCTACGAGACGATGGTTGAGGGCGGCGAGACGCGCTTGAATTGCATCTATCAAAGCAATATACCCGACGAGGTCGGGCCCGTGCGCAGCGCGCGCCTGTCTGATCTGTGGATAGCGCCCCAGTATCAAGGACTGTTTCTGTATGCGGGCGGGAACGATGAATTCAAGGCGGGACTGAAAGCTTCCGATATTGCGAACATGTCATACAGCATCGCCTCGAAGATCTTTTACCGCGTCAATTTTCGCTCCGCGCCCCACAATCTCTATCTTTCGCTGAGCAAGGCCTATGACGCGGCGAAGGATTTGGGTATCGAGACGCAATCGGATACGCTCATACCGTGGAATTTTCTCGAGCTCAGCCGAGAGGAAAACGAGGATTCGACGACGGATGCGGCTGTTGAGGATACGACGGGTTCCGCGCTTTCAAATGCGACGGAAGACGTCGTTGCGACCGCCGGCGCCGTCACCGTGAGCTATGCCGGATATTCTGCGGCGCGTTGGGATTGGGACGAGGCGTCCAAGTCCTATCTGCGTTCGCAGGGCGGGAAGATTCATACGGATTCCGACGACGAACGCGTGACCGCGACAAACGTGGTCGTACTCTTTGCGGAGTACACGCAACGATCCGCCTTGGATCCGGCCGGACATCCCACCTACGATATCGCGCTTGGCGGCACGGGTAAGGCCATGCTGTTCAAAGGCGGATATAAATACGACTGCACATGGACGGCGGAGAGAGACAAACCGCCTGTATTGACGAACTCTGAGGGTCGTAAGATCCCGCTGTATCCGGGGAGAACATGGGTTGAGGTGCCGACGTTGAGCACTTCCGTTACGGTGGAGTAGGATCGGATCTGAACAGAAAACCGGCGCGACCATTCGGTCGCGCCGGAGTTTTTTCCGTCTCGGAATTATATCATGTCAGGACTGGGACGATTCGTCGGCTTCGGCCGCTTCTGCGGTCTCGGCCTCATCCTGCGCCTCCGCAGGCGCGGCTTCTTCCGTCTCAATTGCGTCCGTTTCTTCGACCGCAGAAGTTTCGGCTTCCTCGACCGATTCTTTCTTCGTTGAACGCTTGCGCGCGGCGGGTTTCTTCTCCGCCGCTTCCTCGACGGCATCGCCTTCTGCGACATCAGCGACAGCCTCGGGCTTCGAGGCTTTCTTTTCTTTGGATTTTAACGGCGCTTCGGGTTTGTTTGCCTTCTCGAGCAAGGCGTCTTGTCCGAAAGCGGATTTGAACGCCGCAGTGATTCTCGCGACTTTCCGCGACGCCGTATTCTTGTGAAGCGTGCCTTTTGCCGCAGCCTGCATGAGTTTTTTCTCGGCGAGAGCCAACTTGTCGCGAGCCGTCTCCTTGTCGCGATTCGCTACGGCGGCTTCCAGATCTTTCAGTATCTCTTTTAAACGAGATTTAACCCGCCTGTTTCGTTGCGTCTTTTTCTCGATCACCCGTATCCGTTTTTTCGCTGATTTGATGTTTGCCACGCTTTCCTCCATTCCGTTCCCGTTTGCGTATCATTCAACCGATCAAACCGCGCGATTTCATACATCCCGCGCTCGATCGGACGGTTTCGCATTCGCGTCGTCGCAGTCTCGCGCGGAGATCGACTTCGCATGTAACAGTATATGCCGGGATTCTCCTAATTGCAAGGGATATTTTTCTCTGCTATAATGATATTCGTTATGAAGAACATACGAAATTTTTCAATTATCGCCCATATAGACCACGGCAAGTCCACGCTCGCCGATCGCATCCTCGAATACACAGGCGCTGTGTCCGATCGCGAGATGAAGGAACAATTTCTCGACAATATGGAATTGGAGCGAGAACGGGGCATCACGATCAAATTGCAGACCTCGCGGCTGACCTACAAGGCGAAGGACGGCGTCGAATATGTGTTGAACCTCATCGATACGCCGGGTCATGTGGATTTCGCATATGAGGTTTCGCGAAGCCTCGCCGCCTGTGACGGAGCAGTGCTCGTCGTGGACGCGACGCAGGGCGTCGAAGCTCAGACGCTGGCGAACGTGTATCTCGCCATGAACGAGAACTTGGAGATTTTGCCCGTACTGAACAAGATCGATCTTCCGAGCGCGAATCCCGACGAGGCAAAGGCAGAGATCGAGGACATTTTGGGGATCGATGCGGGCGGCGCGCCCCTCATCTCCGCGAAGGAGGGCATCGGCATCGAAACGGTCTTGGAGGACATCGTCAAAAATATCCCTCCGCCGAAGGGCGATCGCGAGGCCAAGCTGAAAGCTCTGATCTTCGATTCATATTACGACAATTACAGGGGAGTTGTCATATATGCGCGCGTATTCGACGGGCGCGTGAAATTGGGCGACGCCATTCGTCTCATGAACAGTAAGAAGAGCTATGAGGTGACGGAAGTCGGCGTATTTGCGCCGAATCCCGTTCGCGTCGACGAGCTCGAGGCCGGAGAGGTGGGCTATATCTGCGCCGCGATCAAGCGGGTGGCCGACGCGCGGGTGGGCGATACGATCACGTTGGAGAACGATCCCGCGCGAGAGGCTTTGCCCGGTTACAAAAAAGCGCAACCGATGGTCTTTTGCGGCGTCTATCCCGCCGAGGGCGAGAAATACGAGGGCGTGAAGGATGCCATCGAGAAATTGCAGGTCAACGACGCGGCCTTCCTGTTTGAGCCGGAGACGTCCACCGCCCTGGGCTTCGGTTTTCGTTGCGGTTTCCTCGGACTCCTGCACATGGAGATCATCGTAGAACGCTTGGAACGCGAATTCGATCTTTCCGTGATCACCACATCGCCGAGCGTCATCTACCGGGTTGTCATGGAGGACGATTCGGTCAGGATGATTCAAAATCCGGGAAATCTGCCGGATCCTGCATTCATCGCGCGAATCGAAGAGCCGATCGTCAAGGCGGACGTCATGATCCCCAAGGAATACGTCGGCGCCGTTATGGAGCTTTGCCGCGACAGACGCGGAAAGCTGTTGCATATGGAATACATCACGGAAATACGCGTTCTCCTGCATTACGAGTTGCCGTTGAACGAGGTGATATACGACTTTTTCGACGCGCTCAAGTCCAAGACGCGCGGCTACGGCTCGCTCGATTACGAATTCACGAGATACGAACCGTCGAAGATCGTCAAGTTGGATATTCTGCTGAACAAGGAACAGGTGGACGCGTTTTCGATGTTGGTGCACGAATCCAAAGCTTACCGACGCGGACGTTTTGTCTGCGAGAAACTGAAGGAAATCATTCCGCGTCAACAGTTCGAGATACCCATTCAGGCTTCCGTCGGAGCGAAGGTCATCGCGAGGGAAACGGTGCGCGCCTACCGGAAGGACGTTATCGCGAAGTGTTACGGCGGCGACATCTCGCGCAAGAAGAAGTTGCTCGAAAAACAAAAAGAGGGAAAGAAACGCATGAGGAGTTTCGGATCGGTCGAGGTTCCGCAGGAAGCGTTCACGGCGGTTTTGAAGTATGACGACAATAAATAATGAAAGGAACTCAAAAAGACGCGAGAAAGGCTCCTTGGGCATTTACGTCCATCTGCCGTTTTGCGCGAAGAAGTGCAGGTATTGCGACTTTCTGTCCTTTCCCAACGATGATCACGAGGCGCACGCGTATTACGCCAATCAGCTGATCATGGAGCTCGTCGGAAAAAGCGTGGTTTACGGAAATGATTTTACGGTTAACACAATCTTTTTCGGCGGCGGTACGCCGTCCCTCGTCGATCCTTCCATCATCGACGAGATAGCGGATGCCGTCTATTCGCGCTTTCGGGTCGCCGACGACGCGGAGGTGAGTTTGGAGGTCAATCCAGGAACCGCGGACGAGAATAAACTGGCCGCCTATCGCAATGCCGGCGTGACGCGGCTCAGCATTGGCGCGCAGTCATTCGATTCGGATACCCTGAAATTTCTGGGGCGCATCCATACGGAGCGCGACACGTTGCGAACCTTCGCGCTTGCGCGCGACGTGGGTTTCGAGAACGTCAATATCGATCTCATTTTCGGAATGCCGGATGAGACTCCGGAGACGTGGAAGCGGGATATCGAGACCGCCGTCGCAATGGAACCCGAGCATATTTCCTTTTACAGTCTCCAGATCGAAGAGGGGACGCCTTTGTTCGGCGACATGGAGAGAGGCCGTTTCGAGACGCTTTCGGATATCGACGATCGCAGGATGTATCATGCCGCCATCGAAACGCTCGAGGGAGCCGGCTATGTTCACTATGAGATTTCGAACGCGGCGAAGCCCGGATTCGCGTCGCGTCACAATTTGAAATACTGGTCTATGGAGGATTATCTCGGCGTCGGGCTCGGTGCGCATTCGTACGCGGGCGGTCGCAGATTTGCCAATACGGATGTCTGGAATGATTACATGGGGGCTTGCGATCACGACATGATGACGACGTGGAGCCATAAGAACTCGCGCGGAGAAGATATCTCGGAATACGTTTTCCTCGGACTCAGAAAAACCGAGGGCATCGATCTCGAACAGTTTCGCCGTCATTTCGGCAAGGATTTTTGGGAAATATACAACGAGGAGACGCGTATGTTGATGGAACGGGGATTGTTGGAACACAGCGACGGGATCCTGCGTCTGACTCGTCTGGGCCTTGACCTGTCCAATCGGGTGTTTTCGGAATATGTATAAAGGAAAAGAACAATACATCATGGCTTTGGATCAGGGGACGACGAGTTCGCGTTGCATCGTCTTTGACCGTAAGGGCGCGCAGGTTTGTTCGGCGCAGCGGGAATTCCGCCAGATTTATCCGAGAGACGGTTGGGTGGAACACGATCCGATGGAAATCCGCTCGACGCAGATCAATGTCGCGCAGGAGGCGCTTTTGAAGGGCGCGCTCTCGTTTCGCGATATCGCGGCGATCGGCGTCACGAATCAGCGCGAAACGACGATCGTTTGGGACAAGGCTACGGGCGAACCCGTCTGCAATGCCATCGTGTGGCAGTGCAGGCGCACGGCCGAGTATTGCGACGAACTGCGCAAGAGGGGTCTTGAGGAATTTTTCAAGGAACGGACGGGATTGCTCGTCGACGCCTATTTCTCGGGAACGAAGATTCGATGGATATTGGACAACGTGAATGGGGCGCGACGGCGGGCGGAAGCGGGAGAACTGCTTTTCGGCACCGTGGAGACGTGGTTGATCTGGAATCTCACGAAGGGCGCCGCCCATGTCACGGATATTTCCAACGCGTCGAGAACCCTGCTCTTCAACATTCGCGATTTGAAATGGGATGCTGAAATCCTGGACATCCTGGAAATTCCGGCGTCGATGTTGCCGGAGATACGACCCTCCGGGTGCATGTACGGATACGCTGACGCGGATCTCTTCGGCGGCGAGATTCCCATAGCGGGCGCGGCCGGAGATCAACAAGCTTCTCTGTTCGGGCAGACCTGTTTCGCGCCCGGCGACGTGAAGAACACCTACGGAACGGGCTGTTTCATGCTCATGAATACGGGCGAGACGCCGATTCGCTCGGAAAACGGTCTTTTGACCACCGTCGCGTGGGGTCTGGAGGATAAGGTTTCCTACGCGCTTGAAGGTTCCGTCTTCGCGGCCGGAGCCGCCGTGCAGTGGTTGCGGGATGAGATGCGTCTAATCGAAGAAGCGTCCGATTCGGAATGGATGGCAAGCAAGGTCTCGGACACCTGCGGCGTATATCTCGTTCCCGCGTTTGTGGGCTTGGGCGCGCCGCATTGGGACCCCTATGCGAGGGGAGCCATCGTGGGGCTGACGCGCGGGGCGAACAAATATCACATAATACGCGCGGCATTGGAATCCATCGCCTATCAAAGCCTCGACCTGCTTGAGGCTATGAAAAGCGACATGGAAACGAGCGAGGAAATGCGCGCGCGCGTCGTCTCGCGCTCCGATGCGATGACGATATCGTCCTTGAATGCGGACGGCGGCGCGTCGGCGAACAATTTCCTCATGCAATTTCAATCCGACGTCCTCGGTGTACCCGTTCGGCGATCCGCGAATGCGGAGACGACGGCATTGGGCGCGGCGTATTTGGCCGGATTGACGAGCGGATTCTGGGAAGATACGGAGGAAATCGCGCACAATCGCAATCTCGATCGCGTCTTCTTGCCGTCAATGCGGCCCGAGACGCGCGAAATGCTCTTGGCCGGATGGACGAAATCCATTGGCGCAACGCGCGGTTGGACGAAGACGACCGGTTAGATTCCGCGATACGATCGCAACAGCCGCGCAACGCGCGAGACGGGGGATTTCAACTCAGGGAAACGAAAGGATAGCGTACCATGTCAATATTTGAAGCGTTTTTGTTGGGACTCACGCAGGGCTTGGCGGAATTTCTTCCGATCAGCAGTTCAGGCCATTTGGCTCTCCTGCAACATTTCTTCGGTATCGAGGGAGAAAGGA
>JAIRTJ010000180.1 GCA_031254995.1 Eubacteriales Family XIII. Incertae Sedis bacterium | reverse complement strand
GCCAACCTCGGCGATCGCGTCCCGATCGAAGGCAAAGCCCTCCGCTTCCATAGCGGCCAATGGCTCGATCAGCGGCAATTCCGCCCTCTCGTACACGGGAAACAGATCCGACGCCCTGAGTTTTTCCTCGAGAATGGGCTTCAGGGACAGCGTCGCGCCGCAGAACAGTCGACCGTATTCCGCGTAACGCGGCATATCGTCGGACAGCATATCGATCTGCTCGCCCGCGGAAAAGAATTCCGCCTCATCGGGTACGTCGGCGCCGAAATACTCCGCGGCCAAGGTCTTGACGGAATAATTGCTGCGCGTCGGATCCGCGAGGTATTGAGCGACCGCCGCATCAAAGACGATCATCGGATCGAAATCTCGAAGCCGTTCGGCGTCTCCCGCATCCGCGCCGAGAACTTCCGCATCCGTCATGAATTTTAAAGCGCTTCGAACGGCGAAAATATCCGACTGAATATTGTGACCGACGAAGGGGACATTCGCGTCCCGAACGGCGCGAACAAAGCGCGCGAGCATCAAGGCGTCATCGTTTACCGGAATGTAATAATGCGCCTCATCCGTCATGAGGTTTACGCCGTAAATGAGGGGTTCGTTTCGATGATCGTTGTTTCCCAAGGTTTTAAACGCGACGAAGTCAGCTTTTCCGATGCGATTCATCGCCTCGCGCAAGGCGGACTCGTCCCTGATGATCTCGGTCTTTCGACCGGCGACGAGCCGCGCGTCAGACGCCTTCGCCTCCTCTGCATCGTCGGGTTTCGCGACGATATTGAGCTTTTTCAGAAGGCTGTTGAATTCCAGCTTCACGTAGAGTTCGATGAGTTTTTCGGTGTCGGGTTCTTCGTATTTCATCTCCGAAAAATCGGTTTCGATAGGGACGTCCGTGAATATGGTCGCCAATCGTTTGCTCATCATCGCGAGTTGCGCGTTGTCGCGAACCTTTCCGCGCAGTTTTTCATTTGCGATCGCGTCCGCGCGTTCGATGAGATTTTCCACCGTGCCGTATTCGAGTATGAGCTTGGACGCCGTCTTTTCTCCGACCCCGGGCAGACCCGGGATATTGTCCGAAGCGTCGCCCATGAGGCCTTTGAAATCCACGAATTGCGCGGGTGAAAACCCGTATTTTTCCTCCATCGCCGCCGCGTCGTAAAGATCGAATTCGGATATTCCGCGCCTCGTGAACAAGACTCGCGTCTTGTCTGTGGCAAGCTGAAATTCGTCCCGGTCTCCCGTGACGATCAACGGCTCCAGGCCCGCAGCCTCGCCGCGCTTCGCCGCCGTCCCTATGATGTCGTCGGCCTCGTATCCGTCGATTTCGAGTATCTTTATGCGCAGCGCCGCGAGGACATCCTTCATTATGGGTATTTGCATCGCCAATTCCGACGGCATGGGCTTCCTGCCGGCCTTGTACGCGTCGTAGGCTTTGTGCCTGAATGTCGGAGCCTTCCGGTCGAAGGCAACGGCGATGTACGCGGGCGGATAGTCGGCGATCAGCTTGTTCAGCATGGTCAGAAAGCCGTAAATACCTTGCGTGCTGATGCCCTCCTTCGTCAACATGGGTCGTTGAATGGCGTAATACGCTCGGTTTATGAGGCTGTTGCCGTCAATGACGATGAATCTTTTATTGTCTTTTTCCATGAGTTTGTCCTTCCGCATTCGCCTCCCGCGCGGGATGCGGCAACGCCGCGCCGACCTTCGTTCGGATCGAATTTTGACCGTTTTCGTATCTTTTATAGTATAGCAGATATAGCGGGAATACAAGCGTCGACTTGAAAAAGTTCGTATGCGGACGGACACGACGGATAAGCTGCGCATCGCGATTTAAGAATCTTTTAATCTTTCTTAAATGACAAAATGCGCGTATTCGGTGTATAATAGCAGAAAGCGATACGCGCTGAGGCAAGGGGGCCGAACGGCGACGACACGGTATCCGAAAGGTGATTGAATATGACATACGAGGATTTGTCGGAAAACAACTATGTGTACGTCGTGCTTTCGAGGAGTTCGGGCTTGCTCTCGAGACTCGTTCGCGCGGTGAAGGGCGACGAGTACACTCACGCTGCCCTGTCATTGGATCTGCGATTGGAATATATGTTCAGCTTCGGGCGGCGACGCACGCGCAATCCGTTCATCGGTTGTTTCAAGCGAGAACGCATCTGCGACGCGCCGAGAAGACCCGGGGGCGGACTGCCGGGAGTCGTAATAGAGATACCCGTATCGCGCATGCAATACAAAAATGTGATCGCCTTGATCGAGACGTTTCTGTTGAACAGTCATCTCTACGGATATAACTATCTGGGACTCGCGAGAAACCTGTGGGGACGGAGCAGACCGATACCCGCTCGATTCTTCTGTTCGGAATTCGTCTACCACGTCCTGCACAAGAACAAAGTGTGCGACCTGGGAAAGCCGCGAAACCTCGTTCGCCCGCAGGATTTGATGAGCATAAAGGGACGCGTCGTTTTCGAGGGCGATCTGAACGAGTATCGTTGCTCGCCGGGGCGGGAGACGGTCGCGCCTCGCATCTTCAAAAAGATGGCCGTAAGAACATACCTCGCGACGGAGCGATAGGCGGATCCCGCTTTCGCCAATCCGATTGATATCGCGTTCTCAAGACGCGGACGGCCGCATTTGACCTTGTTACGGAGCCGAACATGTACGACTACCATACCCACAGCGATTTTTCCTCCGACGCGGACGCGACCGCAGACGCCCTTATACACAGAGCCGTCGCCATCGGTCTCGACGAGATCGCGATCACGGATCATTACGACCCGGAATACGCGGATCCGCAGTTTGCGGCCGACTTGGATTTCGCGCGCCGCAACCGCGTTCTGGATGAGGCCGTCGAGAAATACAGCGGATCGATACGCGTCGTGCGCGGCATCGAAATGGGTCTTCAACCCGGCAAGGCGAACGCGCTGTGCGCGGCAGCCGCGAAGGACGGTTCTTACGATTTCATTCTCGCCTCCGTCCACTGCGCCGATGGAATACCCATCGATCTCCCGGCATACAGAGAGGGTCGCGAACCCGCGCGGGCGCGCGCGAGATATTACGAGGATCTGTTGCGTTGCGTCTCCGAGTACAATGATTTCGACGCGTTGGGTCACATCAACGTGATCGACAGGTATGTCGCCTGCGCGGAGGATAACGACGATTCCTCGGAGATCGTCGACGAGATTTTGAAAAAACTGATCCGCGAGGGCAAGGGACTCGAAATCAACACCTCGGCGCAGCGTTACGGCATGGGCGAACGCGGCATGCCGACGAAGGCCGTTTTTAAGCGCTATGTCGAATTGGGCGGAGAGATCGTCACAACGGGATCCGACGCCCATCGCGCACAGGACGTCGGATTCGGATTAGCCGAAGCGGAGCGGATGATGCGAGACGCGGGA
>JAIRTJ010000122.1 GCA_031254995.1 Eubacteriales Family XIII. Incertae Sedis bacterium | reverse complement strand
GGCGGCGGCCGACGGCGTCGAGTTTGCGATGATACGCGCGGGCTATCGCGGCTACGATACGGGAAGATTGGTCGAAGATGAATTCTTTGACGCGAATATGAGCGGAGCGTCGGACGCGGGAATAAAGGTCGGCGTCTATCTGTTCTCGCAGGCCGTGACCGAGGCGGAGGCGCTGGAGGAAGCCGAGACGGTCATCGATGCCGTCGCTCCGTATGATGTGACGTTTCCTGTCGTTTTCGACATGGAGGAGATCGCCGGTCGGACTGCGCGCACGGATGGTTTGACGACCGAAGAGGTCACGGATCTCGCCATCGCTTTCTGCGAGCGAATCGCGCAGGCAGGCTATGAGCCGATGATCTACGCGAATCCCAAACAATTCGTCTCGCGCATGGATCTCAGTCGGTTGGAACCATATGACAAATGGCTTGCGCAGTATTACAAGACGCCGTCATACCCCTATGCGTTCTCGATCTGGCAGTTTACGAATACGGGCTCCGTAGACGGAATCAACGGAGATGTTGATTTAAACTTGGCATTTATGGAAGAATAATGAACGATCAGAAGACTCGCACGCTTATGATTCCCTCGAAGTCAAATGCCGCCTTGATCGTTTCCGCGTCGATGCCGCTGTCGATATCGATGACGGTGTAAGCGTTGTCGCCCTTGCTCTTGTTGATCAGCTTGCTGATGTTTATGTTCATGTCCGCGAGAGATCCCGTGAGTTTTCCGAGTACGGACGGAATATTCCTGTTCAATATGCAGATGCGTTGCGCGGCGGTCTTCGGTCCGGGGGTGCAGGTCGGGAAGTTGACGGAATTCTCGATGGCGCCGCATTCCAAATAGTTCATCAGTTGGTTGACTGCCATGATCGCGCAGTTTTCCTCGGATTCCCGCGTAGATGCGCCGAGATGCGGTATGAGTATCGCGTTTTCCGTGTCGAGCAACGCGTCGATCGGAAAATCCGTGACGTAGAGGCGCAGTTTCTTTTCCGCGAGCGCGCGCTTTACATCTTCCGCGTTGACCAGTGAATCCCGCGCGAAATTCAGGAGGACGGCCTTGTTCTTCATGGCGTCCAACAATTTATACGAAAACATTCCATTTGTCTCGTCGGTGGCCGGCACGTGGATGGTCACGAAATCGCAGTGCGGGAGCAAGGCTTCCAATGAATCGTATATCTTGACGGAAGGAGACAGATCGTGCGCGTTTTGGACTGAGATATACGGATCGTAGCCCGCGACGCGCATACCCAGTTCCTTGGCCGCATTCGCGACCATGACGCCGATATAGCCCAGTCCGACGACGGCCAGACGCTTGCCGAGGATCTCCTCTCCCGAGAATTTTGACTTGTGCCGTTCCACGGCCGTTGCCGCGTCCTTACGCAGGGTTTTCGTCCATTCGAGCGCGTCGATGATGTTTCTCGACGTCATGAGCAGGGCGGTGATGACCAATTCCTTTACGGCGTTCGCGTTCGCGCCCGGCGTATTGAATACGACGATGCCTTTTTCGGAGCATCTGTCTGCGGGAATGTTGTTGACGCCCGCCCCTGCGCGCGCGATGGCAAGCAATCTGCTTGAAAATTCCATATTATGCATATTATTGCTTCTAACCAATATCGCATCGGAATCCTCCGGTGCGCCGGTCAATTCGAAGTTCTCCGTCAAGAGATTCAATCCCTTCGTCGATATCTTATTCAGTGTTGCGATTTTGTACATTCCGATCTCCGTTTCAATCATTTCGTTCGCGTGCGATTTTGCTATCGTTTAGTCCGGGCTTCCTCCGATCAAAGGCACGCAAGATCGAGAGTAAATCCGATTTGCGCAAGTCTCGGGGTCTTATCTCCATTGAAGAACCGGCGGCTTGTTCGCTGAAGGTAATTATATCACCTTCCATTATTTATTGAAAGGAGAGACGGTACAACAAATGACTCCGCATTCGCTGCGCATTTATGATATGACAACCGCCTTTTGCGGTTGTCATATTCATTGATCTGCCGTGCGATTTTTTCGCCTGCGGCGAAAACGCACTTGGCCCTATCATAAATGACTCCGCATTCGCTGCGCATTTATGATATAATTAAACCATATACGCGAATCGCAGTTTGCGACTTTGTTGCGCGCGGATTTCGTTCATGCGAAAAATCGGAAGGAAAAACACGTGAAGTATTTGATCTTGGTGCCGGACGGCTCGGCGGACAGGCCGGGCGAGGGGGATGAAAAGACGCCGATGGAAGCGGCGTTCATGCCGCATATAAACGGTTTGGCGGCGCGCGGCGAAGTGGGTTCGGTGAAGACGATTCCCGATGGCATTTCGCCCGGAAGCGATGCGGCGAATCTCGCCGTCATGGGATATGACCCACTCTGCGATTTGACCGGCCGCTCGCCTCTCGAGGCCGTGAGCATGGGAATCGAACTGGCGCCCGACGATGTTTCGTTCAGGGTAAATCTCGTGACGTTGCGCGGAGACGCGGACGCGGCATATGAGGATTTGCGGATTGTCGATCACAGCGCGGGGGATATTACGACGGACGAAGCGAGAATTCTCGTGGAGCAAGTTGATCGGGAACTCGGTTCCGGAAATCGGGAGAACGACGGTCGCGTAGCCTTCTATCCGGGTTTTTGTTATCGCAATGCTCTCATAGTCAGAGACGGGCCGCCGACTTCGTCGGGCGTCGGAGACGTATCAAAGGATGCGGACGGCTACGATCTCACGCCGCCTCACGACATACCGGAGCGGCGCATCGGGGATTATCTGCCGAAAGGGGAAGGCTCCGACTTTATCCTGCGCCTGATGAATGCGAGTTACGGGATTTTAAAGGATCATCCCGTGAATCGCGAGAGAGAACGCAGGGGTTTGAACGTTGCGAATTCCATCTGGATCTGGGGGCAGGGCAAAAAGCCGGCTCTCGAATCGTTTCGCTCGAAATTCGGCATAGACGGAAGCGTCATCTCCGCGGTGGATCTCATCAAGGGCATCGGCATATGCGCGGGATTGGAATCCGTCAGCGTCGACGGCGTTACGGGCGCACTGGATACGAATTTTCGCGGAAAAGCGGAGAAAGCGATCGAGGCGTTCGAGCGGGGGAAGGATTTTGTATACGTACATGTGGAAGCGCCGGACGAATGCTCGCATCAAGGCGATCGCGCGGGAAAAATAAAGGCTCTGGAATTGATCGACAAGGATGTCATGGGTCCGATTCTCGCGTATCTCGAGGGCAGCGGGGAGGATTACAGGATACTCGTCGTTCCGGATCACAGGACGCCGTTGGCTATTCGCACGCATTCGGAAGAGCCGGCGCCTTTCGTCTTGTTCGACAGCGCGCGTGCGGCGAACGCACCGGTCGACGAGAGAAAGGTCTTTTCGGAACGTTCCGGAGAGGGCGGACGTTATTTCGATTCGGGCAAGGCGCTCGCAACGTATTTTTTCGGGAAAAGCGACGATTAACGCTCGGGCGATGTGGCGAATAAAAGCGACGATTCGCGCGTTGCGTCCGCGGAAGTGAGGCAAAGGATGAAATACGGTACATCGACGATTCGACGCGTCGCGGCGACGGCGATAACGATCCTCGCGGCGATCGCGATATGTTTCTCTCCCGTCTTTCGGGCGGACGAGCTTTCGGTCTACGGTGAAGAAGGCGAGATCGATTACAGCGCCCCTCCCGAGATCATCGCGTCTTCGGCCGTTCTCATGGACATGAGAAGCGGAGATGTGCTTTTTGAAAAGGAAAAGGATGCGCAACGCGAACCTGCGGGCCTCACGAAGATTATGTCGGCCTTACTCGCTCTGGAAAACTTGAAGCCCGAGGACACGATCACCGTAGAGGAACAGACGTACGCTTCCGACGGCTCAGGACTCTATCTGCTTGCCGGAGAGACGATTACCGTTGACAATCTGCTGTATGCGTTAATGCTTCCGATGGAAAACGATGTCGCCGTGCCGCTCGCAAAGGCGATAGACGGCAGCGCGGAGGCATTCGCGGAGCGCATGAACGCCAGAGCCGCCGAACTGGGCATGACGGGCACGCACTTCGTGAATCCGAACGGAAATCATGTCGACGGCCAGTATTCCACGGCCTTCGATATCGCGCTCCTCGCGAGGGAAGCCATGCGAAACGAGCGCATCCGACAGTATGCATCCGCGCGCGAACACGCGTTGCCTGCTTCCGAAAAACAGGGAGAGCGGACGGTTCTGAACGCGAACAAGTTGCTCTTCGACGAGAGTACGACCGTGACCGTGTACGGCAATAAAAGAATCATCTTGTGCGATGGCGCCGTCGGCCTGAAAAACGGTTATACGGCGCAGGCGGGAAACTGCATCGCGGCAGTCGCGTCGCGCGACGGTCTCGATCTCATAGCGATTGCGATGGGCGGCGGTACGAAGGGCGTATATGCTGACGCGTTAGAAATGCTCGAATACGGCTTTCACAATTACGAGATCCTGACCGTGTTCAAAAAAGGCGACAAGGCCGCCGAAGTCGCGGTGACGGGAGGAAAGGACAAGCAGGTCAACGCCGTATTTGCCGCGGACATCGTCGCGACCGTCGCGAAAGGCGTCACGATCGGAGGCTTGGACATCCGCACCGAGGTCGATGAATCCTTGGAGGCGCCTGTCACTCGAGGAGCGATTGTCGGCGTCGCGACCGCGTATCTCGGAGAGGAAAAACTCGGCGAGACCGAACTGGTGACGGATGCGTCGACGGACAAGACGGAGTTGCGCAAGATATTCAACGTATCGGGCAAGGTATTGTCCGCAGTCCTCAAGGTCGCCATATGTCTCGTCGCGGCTCTTGCGATCTGGATTATCGTCGCCGTCATACGTTCCGAGGCGAATAAGCGCGGCAGACGCAGACGCCGCATGTACAAGACGGGACTCGGTACGAGGGAGGTCAAGCGCATCAAGCGCATCAAACACTGATGAAAAACAGGTCGTCAAATCAAAATTGCGTGATAAAGCGTCGGAGGGCGGCTGTCGCGCTCGCGCTTGCCCTGACGCTGACGGTCTTTTCCGTCGCGGCTTGCAAGACGCAGGACGCGACGCAGGAAATCGAGACTGCCGATCCCATCGAGGAAGAGGCTTACGATTTCAGCGTTTTTCTCGGCAACGCCTCGGATCCCGTCGAAGTCAGCGAGCTGATCAGTCGATACACTCTGGAAACGGGAATAGTCGTAAAACCGCTCATCACCGAGGAAAACAGCGACGACGAACGCGCTTTGTGGCGAGCTTTGGAGTCGAACGACCCGCCGGCCGCATTCTTGCTGTCGGCGAACGCCAACGCGCAGTCGATCTCAGACGGAGGATTTTTTACAGATCTTTCGACCGTCGAACCGTCGATCGCGGGCGTCCGCATCCCTTTCTTCTTC
>JAIRTJ010000156.1 GCA_031254995.1 Eubacteriales Family XIII. Incertae Sedis bacterium | reverse complement strand
TCCCGAGGCCAGACGCCAGTCCAAAAAGAATCTGGCGTTCATATCCTTGAGGCAATCTCCGCCCATGCGCAGATGCGTATCCCGCCAATGGCCGAATTTCTTTTTCTTGCCGAGGTATTCGTTCCCGATATTGAAACCGCCGAGATATCCGACCTTGCCGTCGATCACGACGATCTTCCTGTGATTTCTGTAATTGAACATCAGATTGATCCAACGGAATTTCGGCGGAAAGAAAAACGCGTACATACCGCCCGCATCGTGAAAGTCATTGAGTTGCGCGTGCGTCTGCTTCCTGCTGCCCAGCGCGTCAAAGAGAAAGCGCACGCGCACGCCCTCGCGCGCCTTTTCGGACAAGACCCGAATCAGCTTGCGACCCGCGGCGTCGTTCTTCACGATGAAAAACTCCAAATTGATGTATTCCTTCGCTTCCTTTATATCCGAAATCAGGGAGTCGTACAGATGATTGCCGTCCGTCAACACGGAAAGTCGATTTGTCTGAGTGAGCGGAGCCTTTGCGTAATTCTGATTGAGCATAATCAGGTCTTTCCACACGGCTTCCTCCGCATTCGCGTAGGTAAATCTGTCATGTTTGATCGCGGCGATCTGCTCCATCAAGGGCTCTTCCACGGCCTCCTTCTCGCGCTGCGTGAGTCGAAACAATTTACGACGCGCGATATTCTGAGACAAAAGGACGTACAGGACGATGCCGATCCCGGGCAAGAGAAACAGCACCATAATCCACGCCAAGGTCGCTGATGGATTTTTGCGTTCCATGAACACGAGCGTAATGGCGATGAACACGTCTATGACGTAGATTACGACAAGCGCAGACTGTAATGAAACTTGCTCAAAGGGCAGCAATTCAACCTCCGACAAAACAAATCCCGCAGCGCAACAGGAAGCCCGCTGCGGGATGCAAACGCGTACGGACTATACGATGAGATCGAGCTTCTTCGACAGGGTCGCTTGATCCGTGACCCCCGTAACGCGATCGACTTGCTCACCGTCTTTGAAAAACAACAATGTGGGTATGCTCATGACTTTATTCTTCAGAGCCAAGTCCCTCTGTTCGTCGACATTGATCTTCGCGAACTTGATCTTTCCTTCGTAACGCGCGGCCGCTTCTTCGAAAACGGGCGCAAACGACTTGCACGGGCCGCACCAATTCGCGAAAAAATCGATCACAATAGAGCCCGAAGAAATCTCAGTCTCGTAGTTTTCAACCGTCAAGGTAATGATATTGCTCATAATCCGCCTCCATTCTCATCTGCATTGCGGTACGAATCAGAGACATGCGAAAATCAAAAGCGATCCGCATCGCAATCCGGAAATATTTTCATTATGCAGAATTGTCCGTTCTTGCTTACGGTTTGATTATACACAAAAAAAGGCGGCTTGTCATCTGTTCTCGGACATTTTCAGGTATTCGACGACCAGCAAACCGCTTTCGAGTTGAGCTGAGACGAGATCGCGAATGGGAACCGTGCGATAATTCAATTTCTCCTCCAAGAACGCCGAAATCCGTTCGAAGGCTTCTTTTGCTCTAGCGAGCCCGCATTCCAACGTCTTGCGCTTTCCCGCATCCGAGTTTTCTTCCGCGTCCATCGCGTTTTCATACGCGCGCAGGAGCATTCCGTAGACAGTCGCCTTGTAAAACTTGGAGACGAGAAGGTTGTCGAACGCTTCGGCAACGGTGGCCGCTTTCTTGTAATCCTCGTCGGTTTCTATCATCCGTATTGCGGCGCGCGCGGAAAAATCATTGTCGGAGGCAAAATTTTCGACGGCCAGAAGATACGGATCGTCCGGCGCGATCAGCCCCTTCGACAAAGCGAGTATGGATTTAATCTCCTGGTTCATCCGTCGATCTTCCTCGTATTTCATGCGAACAGCGTCCCCGCGCGTCATTTCCGAGGGGCTGACGTCCTCGATGCGAGAGTCGTAAAAGTATGGCAATTCCGTGAGGAGCGTAAACGATCCGTATCGCCGCCCCGCATATCCGGAGCTGCAATCGCCCGTGTCAATATGCGACGCGAAGACCGCTTCGTCCATTCCTGCGCAACGCTCCAAGTAATCGCAGATGTCGGTTATGTCCATATTGGAATAGATCGCCTTGTCGTAGATCTTCGACGTCGGAGATTCCGGTTCGCCGAGATGCAGAGGCAAGCCGTATTTGCGCGAGACTTCGCGCAAAGGCTCGTACAGCGGCGGACACGGCTTCGTCATATACCAGTAGATTCCGCCAAAACCCGCATTGTGGAGCGCGTAGATGAATTCGGGATGGATTTCGTCGATGAGATTCATCATTGCTTTCGTCTCGGGCAAGGGCTTGTGAAAGTGAATGCCTTTATAATCGATGGGGAAGGTCCAATCCACCTGTTCGAATCCCGCAGGGCGGAAGAATCGGCGCAGGTAGTTCGTGACGGTAAAAGGACCCTTGAACCAACCCTCGTTTCGGCGCGCGCCGTCTGCATCCCACGCTTTGACGATGTACCACGTATAGCCGAGTTCCTCTCGCAACGCTTCGTCCCCCGCGAGCTTTTCCGCCAAGTATTCCGACATGAGCGCGCCTATCGGTTCATTCGGATGCGGCAATCCGAATACGAGGGCGTTCTTCTTGCCCGATCCTATTTTAAGGCAAAGCAAGGGACTGCCCTCTCGCGTCTTTCCGATCTCCGACAGTCGCACGACTCCCGGATAGCGCATGGCCAAGGCTCGCGAACTCTCATCCATCTCGTCGACCGTCATGAAGCTTCTGAAGTTCGGAATATTCTCCAATAATGTCCTGTAAATTTCTTTCATTCAAATCCTCGGCTGTTTTCCTCCGCAACCGCGACCCGATCAATGAACGACCGAGCCGCGGATACGAAAATGTTGCAATTCTTACGCGTTTATTCGAAATAGGCGTAAGTGAATTCACCTACGGCGCACTTATCCTTATTGTCTTTCGGAAGTCCTTTCAGATTTCCCGCGGAAACATTGTATTCCGTGAAGCAGACGATCGGAATCGTGGGCAATTCGTCGTGCATGATCTGCTGAACTTGATAGAAAAGCGACTGACGCTCGCTTTGATCCGACAAAATGCGGGATTCTGCCAAGAGTTCATCCACTTCCGCGTTGGAATACTTGCCGATGTTCGAGGCGCCGGCCGAACCGATTCTGTTTGACATCGCGGCGGGATCGGGGCCTTGATATCCGCCCATGAGCGCCATGCTGAACGTGCCCGGCGCGCCGGAAAGCTCGTTGACGGTCTGGTCAAAGGCGAGATACTCCTGCGCGTTGACAGTCACTTCAATGCCCGCTTCCTTGGCGGCGTCTGCGACCAACGTACAGACGTCGGGCGCTTTGTCGTCCGTATAGCACTCGATCTGCAGACCGCGCACGTAGTATCCGTCGCCGTCCTTCTTGTAACCCGCGTCCTCCAGAACCTTGATAGCTTCCTCGACGTTGTA
>JAIRTJ010000121.1 GCA_031254995.1 Eubacteriales Family XIII. Incertae Sedis bacterium | reverse complement strand
GTGGACCGATCAAAATACGGATTTTACGACGTATACCAACTATTTCGGCATGTCCACCGGTAAGCCCTATCAAATGATCTGGCACGACGGCGAACGAGTTGAGGCTTTTTACGACAAGGAGCATAAGCCCCTTTCTCCGCCAAATATCCATGTTGGCGCCCCCGAGCACTTCAATGAATATTCCTTCTATATAGGCGGGCGTTACAATGGAGACACACCAGCAGCACACTACTATTATCAAGGCGAGATCGCGTCGTTGCGCATCTACAGCAGGGAGTTGACGGAAGCGGAGATCAAGCAAAACGCGCAGCAGGATTTGTTGCGATTCGGCTGATAGCGCCGACTCGGACTTCCCCTCGGCGTACATGAATTTCCTGTTGTGTTCTTTCCGATTCTCCGGTATCATGTCATTAGGTCGGGTTAAATATTCAAAATATTTCGAACATTTTGCCGTTCCGCGCATTTCGCTGGATTTTCGGACGTTCGGGATATGCGGGATCACAGGTGAAAGGCCGATTGCCTGCGCGGGAGCGGGATCCTTGCGCGACGGCCGGCTTCATTCCTCTTGCGGACGAACGGATTATGGTGGCAGAGATGGTAAGACGCTTTTATGCGGAGAAGAAAAAGGGTTTTGACGTGGAAGCGCGCGCCCTCCTGCAGGAGATCAGAGAAAACCTGGGCATCGGAAATGCGACGTCTCTCCGCGTGATCAACAGATACGACATAGACCATGCGGATGACGAGACCTTTGAAGCGGCGAAAAAAACCGTCTTTTCCGAACCGAATTTGGATATCGTTTACGAAGAGGACGCGCGTCTGTTTGACGGAGCGTTTTCTTTCGGCATGGAGTATCTGCCGGGGCAGTACGATCAACGAGCGGATTCGGCGGTTCAGTGCGTAAAGCTCGCAGGCGGCGCGGACGCGATCATTCGATACGCGAAATGGATACGCGTCGAGGGAAATTTGACGGACGACGAAAAGGACGCCGTGAAGCGCTATTGCATCAATCCGGTGGACAGTCGCGAGGCTTCCGAAGAGAAGCCAAAGTCCCTGAATATGGATTGCCCGGAGCCGCCTTCCGTCGAGATCATCGCCGGTTTTCGCGACATGGAGGAGCGGGAATTGCGCGACCTCATCGAGCGCATGGGCCTATCAATGAGTTTCGCCGATCTGAAATTCGTCGGAGATCGCTTTCGCGCGGAGGAGCGCAGGGATCCGACCGTCACGGAATTGCGTGTGATCGACACCTACTGGTCGGATCATTGCAGGCACACCACTTTTTTGACGTCCTTGGCGGACATCTCCTTTGAGGACGGCGATTTCGCGAACATGGTTCGCGACGCGTTCGAGGTCTATCTCGACGCGAGGCGAAGGGTTTACGGAGCCGATGCCCCGGAGCATGCGAGTTTGATGGATATCGCAACCATTGGAGCAAAATTTTTAAAAAAAGAGGGAAAACTGGACGATCTGGATGAATCCGACGAAATCAACGCGTGCAGCATACGCGTGAAAGCGCGGATTCGCAGCGAGGTAAGCGGCGGCGCGCCGGACGCTTCCGGCGGCACGGATGGCGCGAGTGAGGGCGTCCGGGAGGAAGATTGGCTGGTCATGTTCAAGAATGAGACGCACAATCATCCGACGGAGATCGAACCCTTCGGCGGCGCGGCGACCTGCCTCGGCGGCGCGATCCGCGATCCGCTTTCCGGCAGATCCTACGTCTATCATGCCATGCGCGTCACGGGCAGCGGCGATCCGAGGACGTCCGCGAAGGATACGGTGCAGGGAAAGCTCTCGCAGTATCAAATCACGCGCGGAGCCGCGAAGGGGTTCAGCGCTTACGGAAATCAGGTGGGCTTGGCTACGGGCTTCGTGGACGAGATATACGACGAGGGCTATGTCGCGAAGCGCATGGAGATCGGCGCAGTCGTCGGCGCAGCGCCCGAGCGCTGCGTGCGGCGCGAAAAGCCCGTGCCCGGCGATCTCATCCTCGTCGTCGGAGGAAGGACGGGGCGGGACGGCTTGGGCGGCGCGACCGGTTCCTCGAAGGAACACGACGAAACATCCATTTTGACGGCGGGCGCGGAGGTGCAGAAGGGCAATCCTCCCGCGGAGCGCAATATCCAGCGCCTGTTCAGACGCCCTGAGGTTGCGCGCCTCATCAAGAAGTGCAACGATTTCGGCGCGGGCGGCGTGTCCGTGGCCATCGGGGAATTGGCCGACAGCATCGACGTAAATCTCGACATGATCCCCAAGAAATACGAGGGTTTGGACGGGACGGAGTTGGCAATATCCGAGTCCCAGGAGCGCATGGCCGTCGTCGTCGACCGAAAGGATCTGGAGGAGTTCACGAAGTACGCCTCGGAGGAAAACACGGAGGCGACCGCGGTCGCGAGGGTCACCGACAGCGGCAGATTTCGCATGACGTGGCGAGGCGATACCATTCTCGATCTGTCGAGGCTCTTTCTCAACACGAACGGCGTAAAACCGCAGCGAAGCGTGCTCGTCAAAAACATCGACATTCCCGATTGGGAAGGCGACGCGAAGCCTGTCTCAAAGGAATCCCTGCTCGGGGTTTTGGGCGACTTGAACGTCTGCGGAAAGACCGGGCTGATCGAACGCTTCGACAGCACGATCGGACGCGGCAGCGTGCTCATGCCGCTCGGCGGCGCGACGCAGCTGACGCCCGCGCCGGGCATGGCCGCGAAATTGCCGGTGCGCGACGGGGATACGGATACCGTCACGCTGATGGCGTGCGGATTTGACCCCAAGCTCGCGAGTCTGAGTCCCTTCCACAGCGCGATCTTCGCGATCTTGGATTCCGTGACGAAGATCGTGAGCATGGGCGGCGACATGACCGGGGTGCGCCTTTCGTTTCAGGAGTATTTCGAGAAATTGGGAAAGGTGCCGACGCGGTGGGCCAAGCCATTCATGGCGATGCTCGGCGCGCTCAAGGCGCAATTGGCTTTGGAATTGCCGGCCATCGGCGGGAAGGACAGCATGTCGGGCACGTTCAAACATCTCGACGTGCCGCCCACGCTCGTGTCGTTCGCCGTCGCCGTCTCCTCTGCGGAGCGGGTGCTCTCCCCTGAGATAAAGAAAGCAGGGGACATGCTCGTCCTCGTTCATACGGAAAAAGACGACCTCGGAATGCCGGATTTTGAACAGTACAAGCTCAATATGAAGCGCATCGGCCGTCTGACGCGCGAAGGCAAGATACGCGCGGCTTCCGTCATAGGTCGCGGCGGCGTGTTTGCCTCCGTCGCGAAGATGGCTCTCGGAAACTCCGTCGGGGCGATCATACGTCAGACGCGAGACGCGGAATTGACCTTGCCCGATTACGGCAGCCTGATCCTCGAGACGAGCGGGGATGAAGACGTCTCCGTCCTGTTCGGAGGACTGGATTTTCGCGTGATAGGCGAGACCGTCGACAGCGGACTCATCGAGATCAAGCCGTTTGAGAGCGAGGCTTCGCGCCATGAGGAAGCGGACGTTCGCGATTCGATCATCATCGGTTTGGATGAGATCGAGCGCAGATGGAAGGAGCCGTTGGAACACGTCTTCCCTGCCGTCGCGCCGAGCGCCGGCTCCGTCGAGGAGGAAAGCCTGTGCGTCCCGGCTTACACGCGCAGATCCCGACTTTCGTCGGGACGCTCCGTCGTGAGGCCGCGCGTGTTCATGCCCGTATTCCCCGGGACGAATTGCGAAGAGGATACGCGAGCCGCGTTTGAGCGGGCGGGCGCGGAGGTTCGCGCGGTGAATCTGCTCAATATGAACGACAGGGTTTTGGCGGATTCTATCGAACGTATGTTCTCCGCGATCAAGGAGTGCGAGATCCTCATGTTGCCGGGCGGATTCAGCGGCGGCGACGAGCCTGAGGGCTCCGCGAAATTCATTGCGGCGGTATTTCGAAATCCGTTTATCCGCGAGGCCGTAACGGAGTT
>JAIRTJ010000084.1 GCA_031254995.1 Eubacteriales Family XIII. Incertae Sedis bacterium | reverse complement strand
CGCGTAACGCACCTTCTCGGGGATGCCGAGTTCCTTGACGTCAAAATCCACGTATCCCGACGCGTCGACGAAATTGTTGCCGATCACCTTGCACACGATATCCGCCTCGAAGCTGTCCGGGCTTTTCGCATACACGAACAGGACGCCCGCATTCTCTATCTCGACGGCGGTATTCCTGTCGATGACCGCGCCTTTTTCGACGATGATCTCGCCCGTGTTCGGATCGATGACGTCCTCGGCGACCGCAAGCCCCGGCAATCTGTTCGAAAGCCCGAGTTTCTTGTTGTATTTGTAACGCCCCACCTTCGCCAAATCATATCTTCTGTCCTCGAAGAACAGCGATTCGAGCAGGGATTTCGCGTTTTCCACCGTGGGCGGCTCTCCGGGTCTGAGCTTTTTGTATATCTCCTTGACACCGTCCTCGGAATTCTTGGAAGGATCTTTCTCCAACGTTTTCAGCAAGCGATCATCCGATCCGAACACCTCGATGATCTCTTGATCGCTGCCGAGACCCAAGGCGCGCAAAAGCGTCGTCACGGGCAATTTTCTCGTGCGATCCACGCGAACGTTGATGACCTCCCCGGAATCCGTCTCGTATTCCAACCAAGCGCCCCTGTTCGGAATCACCTGCGCGGTAAAGAGCTGATTGCCGTTCTTGTCGAATTCGACGCCGAAATACGGCCCGGGCGAACGAACCAATTGCGTGACCACGGTTCGCTCCGCGCCGTTGTATATAAATGTGCCTTTATCCGTCATAAGGGGAAAATCCCCCATGAACACTTCCTGTTCTTTGAGTTCCCCCGTCTCCTTATTGATGAGTCGCACGATGACCTTCAGCGGCGCCGCGTAGGTCGCATCTCGCTCCTTGCACTCCTCTTGACTGTATTTGGGCGGATCGTCGGAGGTATTCAACTTGTGATCGAGAAATTCCAGAATCAAATTCCCCGCATAATCCTTGATCGGCGAAATGTCTGAAAAAACCTCTCTTAAACCTTCGTTTACGAACCAATTGTACGACTCGGTTTGGATTTGAATCAAATTGGGCATTTCGGCTACTTCATGTATTTTTGAGTAGCTCATGCGCGTTCTTTTACCGATTTTCACGGGTTGGGGCATATTCATCACTCCTTATTCAGAAACCAAAATACCTTATTACGGCAGTCTATTACTATACCACATGCAAAACAAGCAGTCAAGAAAAATTTTTTGATTGCAGAAAGTTGAAAATTTGGATTATTTTTGATTTATACTTGCAAGTTCTCATCCTCTCGACGAAAACCCCGCGATCTTCAAGCGAGCGCGTCGTTGCAAATCGGATCGCCCGAGGATCCTTTTGCTCGTCCTTCGTTATCCCGGTTCCGCAATCCCGTATTTCACCTTTATGCGATCCAATTTTTCGAGCATAGGCCGCGAGATGAGGAGCAGAAAGATCACGGTCGAAAACGCGTGGATCAGATCGAAGGGAATGCCCTGCAAATACGCCGCAACAAACATGCCTTTCGTCGGACTCGATTGGAACATCAGAACCGCCGCGGCGTTCATGATCCCGCCGTAGATCAGGAATGTCGCGAGCGCGCCGAAAACCGCAAGCGACGCGCGACCGCGATGCAAAAGACCCTTGCGAAAGAGCGCTCCGGCCAAGAACCCGATGAGTCCGAGCGCGAACATCTGCCACGGCGTCCACGGTCCTTGTCCGAAAAACATATTGCTCACAAAGGCCGTCATGGCGCCGATGAGAAATCCCGCTTCGCCGCCGAAAGCCACGCCTGAGACGATGACGAGAGCCGCGGCGGGCTTGAACTGCGGCAGCATGAAGAAAGCCATCCGACTCGCCGCCGCGAGCGCGCACATGACGGCGATGACGACGATCTCCCGCGCTTGCGGTTTGCGTCCCTCAAAGATAAACGCGAACGGCAACATCGTTTCGATGATAATAAGGACGGAAATGAAATAGTATTTTCGATCCTCGAGGAAGAAGATGCCGACAAACACCGTCAGCGGCACGACGATCAGGATCATGAGCATCGCCATAATCGTTCGCTTGGGCAACGTTTTTCGATCGGAAAGCGTTCGCGCGCGCGCGGGTTTCTGTTCTCCGCGCTTCCGCGACAGGGAAAATACGAGCGCGGCGGCGGACAACGCAGACAAAGCCATGATTCCCGCGTATTTCCAAACCGCGTCCGAAGCCGTCGCCGCCGCAATGTCGCCGCCCGAGATAAAATCCCGAAAACCGTCGAACTTCAGCGCAATAAAAGCCACCGCAACCATGAGGCAAAGCGCGGATATTCCCGCCGCCGCTTTGCGAACGGGAGAGAGCGAAGCGAACACTCCTTTGTCTTTGAGTCGCGGAGGAACATCCTCGTCGGAAATGTCGACATGAACGTCGTGATCCTCGCCTTCCGAAATTTTTGTCTCATCGACAGGAACCTGCGCGCCGAGCGCTTCGATCACGTCGTTTGTCGTGATCGCGAGCGGAAATCTGTGGCGAGCCATGCGGTTTGCCGCCGACGTATAGAAGCTGTTGCCGGAAAAGAAAGCGCGCGGCGTCCCCTCCGTCACGATGCTTCCGTCGAAGAAAAGGGCGCATCTGTCCGCGTATTCCGCGCAGAACTCGACATCGTGACTGACCGCGATGACCGCCGCGCCCCCCTCCGCGAGCTTTCGAAGGATGTCCGCGAACACCGCCTTGAATTCCGCGTCAAATCCCTTGGTCGGCTCGTCGAGCAAGAGTATTCTCGGTCGCAGGAGCAACGTTTTCGCGAGCGCGGCGCGTTGCTGTTCGCCGCCGGAAAGATCGTAAGGATGGGACGAAAGCAAACCGTCGATTCGGCAGAGGCAGGCTGCGCGGCGCGCT
>JAIRTJ010000197.1 GCA_031254995.1 Eubacteriales Family XIII. Incertae Sedis bacterium | reverse complement strand
CTCATGCACTCTCCGCCGCGTTTACCAACTATTATATAATACGCGCAACGCATATACAAATCATCAATACTCGTAGATCGGATTGTAATTCGTGCCGTCGCCTATCGTGTTCGGATCGGCCTTGCTGCCGCCGGCCGTAAACGTGGGATCCATGCGCGACCATTCCCCCGCGCGAAATTCGATGACGCCCGCCACCTCGCCCGTCTCCCGCGAGTAGACCCTTATCCACGAATGATATGCGCTGCCCGCGTATCCGATGACGAGCTTGCAGGGAATGCCCTGACTCCTGAGCATTGCCGACGTCAGCGACGCGTAATCGAAACAAATGCCCGCTCCCGAACGGAGCGTCTCATCCACGTTCGGCAGATACCCGCTCTGCACGGTTTCGGCCTTCTCGTAGTCGTAGGATACGTTTTCGACGACGTACAGAAATAGGTTCTCCGTCGCGCCTAATTCGCTCTTGACGCCCTCGCAGATATCCCGAGCCATTGCCACAGCTTCGGAATCGGGCGTGTAATACACATATTGATTTGGCCTGAGAAAGGGCGAGAATTCATCGGAAATTTCGGCCGTAATCGTCCGCTTCGTCGCCTGCGCGTACTTGTTCCCCTCGATATTCGTGAATACGCCCACATCGTAATCGCCGCTGCCGAGCGACAGCGGGAACGCCGTAAAATCGGCGTTGGGCTTCAGATCGTAGGTGTACGGTTCGCCGTCGGAAAACGTGATCTGAACTTTGACCTTGGAATCGTTCCCCTCGTATCTGACCATCACATATCCGTCGTCCGCGTTCGAAAAATCCACAATGCCGCCGTTTTCGCCGAATGTCGCCTCGCCGGGCGCTTCGCAGACGAGCACCTTTGGCGAATTGTCCCTGTCCGGCGCGTCCGGATTTTTATTGACGGCGGAGCGATTCCCCTCGATCGCGTGTTTGATATCGTCCATGCCGACGGCGATTCGTTCGCAGGACGCAAAAATCAACACGAACAAAATCGCGGCGATGAAGACAAACTGCTTTCCGCAGAAAGAAAAACGCATCGACAATCCTCCGGCCTCATGATATTTTGAAGAAACATCGGATGAAGCCTCTCGACATGACACAAGCGAAAATCCCGATTCGATACGGCGCAATCGCAAATCCCCATTTACTAGTATACACGCGGACGGAGGAAAAGCAATGGGAATTTACGCGGGAATTTGCCCAATAAAAATTATAAGCCAAAGTGTTGCATTTTATCGAGAAATCATGTATGATGAAAAGTATGTTAATATTTTAACAAGCATGACCCGCTTGTCTCCGCGCGAGGGCGAGCAGGCCCCGGCGGATGGACTCAGACAATATTCGCGAGAATTCCGTTATGAAGAAGATCGCGATAAGCAGAAGTAAAGGAGAGGGACAAATGAGCAAGGAAGCAGTAATCGTCAGCGCAGTGAGGACGCCTGTGGGTTCATTCGGCGGATCGTTGAAGGATGTTTCGGCCGTAGACCTCGGAGCCATCGTCATCAAAGAGGCGCTCAAGCGAGCGGGCCTGGACGCCGCAATGACGGACGAAGTCATTTTCGGTTGCGTATTGCAGGGCGGATTGGGCCAAAACACGGCCCGTCAAGCGTCCATCAAGGCGGGCATCCCGAACGAGGTTCCCGCGATGACGCTGAACAAGGTCTGCGGTTCGGGGCTTCGCACCGTGAGTCTCGCGGCTCAGATCATAAAAGCGGGAGACGCGGACATCATCGTCGCCGGCGGCATGGAAAACATGAGTCAATCGGGCTATATTATGCCCAAAGCGCGCTGGGGCGCAAGAATGGGCGATGCGACGCTCGTCGACATCATGATCAACGACGGCTTGACGGATGCGTTCAACAATTACCATATGGGCATCACGGCTGAAAACATCGCGGAACAATGGGGAATCACGCGGGAGCAATTGGACGAGTTTTCCGCAAAGTCCCAACAGAAGACCGAAGCCGCGATCAAGGCCGGAAAATTCAAAGATGAGATCGTTCCCGTGGAAATTCCGCAGAGGAAAGGCGATCCCGTCATTTTCGACACGGATGAATACCCGAAATCCGGCGTCACGGCGGACGGCATATCCAAACTGAGACCGGCCTTCAAGAAGGACGGCGTCGTCACCGCGGCAAACGCCTCCGGAATCAACGACAGCGCGGCCGCGGTGGTCGTCATGTCAAAGGAAAAGGCGGATCAGCTGGGCATAGCGCCTCTCGCGACCATTAAATCCTACGCGTCCGCGGGCGTCGATCCGGCGATCATGGGCATCGGTCCCGTACCCGCGTCGAAAAAGGCTCTCGACAAGGCAAATCTCGCGGTGGGCGATCTGGATTTGGTGGAAGCCAACGAGGCATTCGCGGCTCAGTCGGTCGCGGTCTGCAACGATATCGGCTTTGATCCCGAGAAGACGAATGTCAACGGAGGAGCCATCTCCATCGGCCATCCCATCGGCGCGTCGGGTTGTCGCATACTCGTAACCTTACTCTATGAAATGCGCCGCAGAGATTCAAAATACGGTCTCGCGACTTTGTGCATAGGCGGGGGACAAGGCACGGCGTTGCTCGTAGAACGGTAACGCAGGAAGACTGATATTCCCGCGAGGGGCGTGACGCGGCCGGTGATTTTCAACGAACACAGGACCGAACGCCCCCCGCGAGGGATTGAATGACAGCCGGGGCGATCCAACGCCGAGTCTCACAGAATGTTCCGCTTGTATTCCAAATAGGTATCTCGAAGAAGTTTTGTATTTTTCTGCATTTCGATCTGAAGATTTGAGGCTGCTTCATACGCGCAGTCGCTCAGCTCGTTTTTGATGCGCGTCAACAGGCATTTGCCTTCGATGGTGTCCTTCGCCAGATAGTCGCGCAGGGCTTCGATCTCTCGCCAAAGCATTTCGTCGAGATCCGTGCCCGTCTCGTTCGTGTGGGATTTCACGCACGAACGCACCAGACTCATCGCGTCGGGGATCAACCTGTTTTGCAACTCCGTCGCCCACTGTGCGACGGTCGCGGCCTCATACGAGTTCAAAAGTTTGTCGCTCAGAACATCTCCGTTTTTTAAAACGCTCAATTTGTCAGGATACCTGCGAAAGGCCGAGATGTTCTCCCATACGGTTGCGGGCGCATCGCCGAAGAGTTCCTCGCGCTCGACCGGATCGTACTTCACAAATACGTCCTCTTCGCTGCGGTACGCGCGATCTCGCTCCAAATAGAACGCCTCCTCGCCCCGCTCCTTCGAGATCGCCTTCTCCAACTCCTCGGAAGTCTTCTCCGCGCCGAGCGCCGCCTCGATCCCATCCAACATTGCGAGATAGGCGGCAGCCGTCACCAAGTAGGTGTTGCACTTAGGGCAGGGAGAACGCAACTCAAATCTGACGGACAAAGGATTGTCCAAATCGCGAACGAGCCCGGCCAATACCGTCCGATTTCGCGAGGGCATATCGACGCTGTGACCGAGGGATGTGACGATGCAGACAGGAGCCTCAAAGCCCGGCTTTAAGCGGTTTAGGGCATCGTTCGTGCTCGCGACGAAGGGGTTCACTGCCTCGTAATTTTTCAACAGACCCATCAGCGCCCCGTAGCCGACGGGACTCAAAAAGTCCTTTTTCTCGCAGCCCGGCGCAAACAGATTGATCGCCTTGCCGCTCTTCAACTTCGCAATCGCGCCGAGATGAGTGTGCTCGCCGCTGCCCGCGACACCGTCGATGGGCTTGGCCATAAAGGTCACTTCGAGTCCGCAGGTTCTGAATACATCCTTGATCAAGTATTTGATGAACAGCTCGTTGTCCGCGGATTGGAGCGCGTCGTCATATGCCCAGTCGATCTCCAATTGCTCCATAATATGGGTGTATTCTCCTGCGTTGTCTAATTTTGCCTTTATGCCGCCGACCTCTTTATGCCCCATCTCAGTGCCGAAGTCGTACTTTTCGAGCAGAAGAATCGCTTTTTCGAGGGCGGTTCTGACGGCACCCCTCGTTCTCTGCCAATACTGTTCTTTCAATTCCTGCGAGGTGGAGAGCTGTTCGCGATCGCCTTTGTCCTCCGGCGTCTTGACCCAAAATTCCAGCTCCGTAGCCATGGTCAGCGTGACATCCTCGATCTCGTCATCGCCTTGCAGACCCATGGCGGGATAGACATAGGGGTGCGCCTTCGCGAGTTCTTTCACGCGTTCCGCGAAGCGCTCGGCCGCGTTCCGCAGGATTTCCCGACTGCCCACATAAGCGGCGTCGTTATGCACGAGAAAAGAAGGAATGCGCAGGGTGCCGACAGGCGCCGACGAATCGCCGGCGCCCTCCGCAAAATCAAAATTGTAATCGACAAACCATCGGACGGAGAGGTCGGGAATGATATCGACCTTCGCGTCGTTGAGTTCGGAGATATTCGGCAGGACGACGCTGCTCCCGTCGGTCTGAACGCCCTTAGTCAGATATTTTTCGATATCGTCCTTAAAACGCCCTACGGGGATTTTTTCGTCCGTATCGTGTCCGCCGATGTCCAAACCCACCAGTGAAACGAATTTCACCTCAGGATGCTCGTCGAGCAAATCGATGATATCCCCAAAAGAACCCTTGTCCCTCGGGATCGCGTACAGCAATTTATCCGTCATGCATCCCTCCGGCGTTATGCGTCGTCCCCGTTTGTCTCAGGCTCATCCGACGTTTCATCGGACGCGTCGCCTTGCGCATCGCCCGTCGACGCTTCTCCTTCTCCGGAGATCGAGTACAGGTAACCCTCCATTCGCTTCATCTCTTGTCCGTATTTGGCCCAGTCGCCGTCCTTCTGCGCCTGCACCGCGCTGTTGTACGCCTCCACGGCCGCGCGAATGATCTGATCGGTCGTCATCTGTTGCGAATCGCCGCCGGTTCCCGTGTCGTCCGGCCCGCTGTCCGCATCTCCCGTGTCGCCCGTCGGATCCGTGATCGCGATGGCGTCGCCCGTACCCGGGCCGAACATGGAGTCCAGAGCCTCGGCCAAAGTCGTTTCATACGCGATGCGATCGCCGTAGTAGATGATGATCCGCTTGACCTCCGGCAGGCTGCCCTCGCTTGCCTTCAAATAGATAGGCTCGACGTACATGATGGACTCGTTGATGGGGACGACGAACATATTGCCCCGGCTGTATGTGGATCCGGAGTTTTCCCAAAGGGCGAAGTCCCTTGAAATCGTCGTGTCCTGCGCGATCTGCGCGTCTATCTGACTCGGTCCCATGACGGTCTTGCCCTTTGGCATCTGATACAGTATCAATTCGCCGTAATGCTCGCCGTCGTTTCGCGCCACGAGCAACGCGGCCATATTGACCTTATTCATGGGCGTATACGGAATGGAATTGATGAACTCGGCCTTTTCCTCGCCCGGCAATTTTATGATGTAATAATTGGGCTGCATGGCGACTTCCTTGTCCGAAGCCCCCAATTTCTCGTTGGCGATATCCCAACGATCCGCACCCTGATAAAACACCTTGTAATCGTTGACGTGGTATTTCTTGTAGATGTTGGCCTGCACGGTAAGCATCTTGCTCGGATAGCGGATGTGGGATCGCAGACCCTCGGGCATCTCAGCGAAATCATCAAACAGCGTCGGATAAATGCTCTTCAGCGTATTCGCCACGGGGTCGCTCTCGTCCACCAAATAATAATCGGTGGCTCCGTCGTAAGCGTCAATGACGACCTTCACGGAATTTCGGATGTAGTTCGTCGGATTGCCGGCCGCCATATCGTACGGCTCCGAATAGGGATACATGGAACTCATCGTATATCCGTCGATGATCCAATAGAGTTTGCCGTCCACCGTCACCATGTACGGGTCAGAATAATCCATATAAGGCATGATCTCCCTTACGCGCTCGCGGATGTTCCGATTGATGATGATCTTGGAATCGCTCTTGATATTCGTGGAGACGAAAAGCTTCATGCTCCGCTCCTTTATGGCGAACATCAAGCGATTGAACGCGTTCATGCGAATGCCCGTCTTGCCCTCGTAGACGGCGGGAACGTTCTTGTCGCCCTCGAGATAGTTGAATTCCTCCTCGCTCGTATTCGTCAGTATGTACTGATTTTGCAATTCCCCGAAATAGATCTCTGGCCGCGTGACATTTATTTCGTCCACGGAAGACACGGGCGGGATATCCTTTATCATTATGTCCGGTTGACCGCTGGCCGTCACCTTATCCACGCGGGACAACGTGATCCCGTATCCGTGCGTATACTGCAAATGCAAGTTTATCCATTGCTGCGGTATCTTCGTCTCATCGATCTCGCGAGCGGAAAGGAACGTCTGCGTGTACGCACCGTTGATCATGTAGCGATCCACATCCACATCGTTAAACGTGTAATACTGCCGGATGGTCTGCGTGGAGTTGTAGAATGTCTTCGCCGGATCATAGTCGTTGATTCGAATATTGCGAATGGTATCCATATTCGCCTTGATATCGTCGCCGGTCAAATTGTTGTCGGCTTCAAAAGGCCGCACGGATACGTTTTGCAGATCGTAGGCCGACTGCGTGAACTCGATATTGTGGTCGAGGTATTTCTGCTCCTTGTTGATCTCGTCGGGAGAGACGATGAGCTGTTGGACGCTGAATCCGATGCCCGTACCGAGCAGACCGACCGCGATCATGATCACGGGAACCGTCAACACGGTCCTAACCTTCTTTTTCTTCATGCCGATCACGAACAGGACCGCCGCGACCGCCGACAGGGCGAATATAACGCGATAGGTCCATAGCGTGATGTTGATGTCCGTAAATCCCGCGCCGAACACGACGCCGTTGCTCGAATAGAGCAGATCGAACTGCTTCAAGAAGTAGTTGACGCCCACCATGAGGAAGAACAAGACCCCCAACACGGTAATCTGCTTGGACGCGATGTGTATCAATTCACGCAGACTGCTCTGACCGTCCGCCGGCTTGGGTCGATTCGCGGATTGACCCGCTGCGCCCCCGCCGAGTCCGAACGATTTGAGAAGATCGCCGATGATGCCGCCCATGGCATCCCCTCCGCCGAATCCGCTTGAGCTCTCCTCCGAATCCGGCGCGCGCTCGATGATCTTGGGTTTCGCAACGCTCAAAAGGAAGAAATAGTACACGAAAGTAATGATTGCGAATGCGATGATCGCCTCGATGACGATGGTGTTCAAGTTGCGAATAAACTGCAATTTGAACACGTAGAACGATATGTCGTTCCCAAAGATCGGATCGTCCAAACCGAATCCCTTGCTGTGTATGAACTGCAACGACTCAAACCACAGTCCCGTCGCCGCCAAAAAGGCCACGACAGCCGACGCTGCCGCCGCCAAAATCAGACCGATCCTGCTTTGCATTTTCGCAGAAGCGGTCTCCGTCTCGATGGTCACCCTCTTGCGATAGCCCTTTCGAAGGCTCTTCAGGTATAGGATGCCCAAGACTGTCAACACGATGAACACCGGTATCCCGATCTTCAATTGCGTCAACAACTGCTTCCAGAACACATCCGTATAACTGAGGTCCTTAAACCACAGATAATCGGTGATGAATCCCGCAAGCCCTGAGAACACCGCAATCAGTATGACCGCCACCGCGATAATCGCGATCTAGACGATCTTCAATTTATTGCTGCTTTTCGACATGTTTTGCCTCATTTCCTCTGTCGCGCGGGATGCAAGTCACCGCGCGGCTCGCCGCGGCAAACGAATTGCCGCTTGCGGGAACAGTTTTTTCGCAAAAGAAAAATTGCCCCCGCCTCGCTGTAACGACTTTATTTTATTTTTATTGCAACGTATTCATCGCGCGTCGCGCTTGTCCGCTTCGAACGCGATTTTTTCCAATTCTTCCTTCGCCTCAAGGGGCAGAGCATCCCTGCCGCCCTTGAAGGTCTCGAGCGAATCCAGGTATTCGATGCGCCCGTCGATCTGTTTCTTGACCAATTCCTTGTAAGCGCCATTTTCAAAATCGGGAGAAAACCCTTCTATATTCAAAAAGGCCATGCCCTTGAGCGGCCCGAAGTCCTCGAATACCGCAGTCCCGTCCACGATGGCCTCGATGATGCCGATGGTGACTTCCTTGGGAATCTTCTTGTCCAGAAAATGTCCCGTGTTGATCGCGTAGCATTGGACGCCGCGGCTCGCGAACAGATATTTGAATTTCTCGTAATCCTCTACGAGCGGATAAGTCCTGAATGGGTTCGCGTAAGGCTCGAACACCAAAGCATCCGGATCGACGCCCTCCGCAAGTTTCTCGGCGGTCGTTCGCTTCGTCGCGAGGCAGGCTCCCATGACCGACGCCAGGACGGGATTGTCCAGTCTTACGACAGGCGGCAGACAATGATCTTTCATGAGCCAGAAGATCGTATTGATCGGCTCGTCCAGTTTGTCCGTTCGGTTCGCCGCCCAGAGCTTGGATTTGATTGCCCGACCGTTTCCGTTCCGAATATCCTCCGTGACCAAAACCTTCTTGCCCTCGTCGTCGATCGTGACGCCGCAGTTTTGCACGGTGATGAGGAATTTATTGTCGGGAGAAGTCAGCGGATAGTCCTGCGTCTTGTCGAAATACGAAGGTTCCAAGGCCACGGCGCTGCCGTCCTCCGTCGAGATGACGTAGGCATCGTCGTGGAGAACCGTCACATCGTATTTCCCCTCGTGCTTCGCGTGCGTAAGCGTGGATTTCCCGGATCCGGACAGTCCGAATACGCCGAGGACATGCTTCTCCCCGTCCTTTCTGACCATTCGCTTCATGCCGCCGTGGCAGGACGCGTATCCGTTCCGATTCGCGATGCCCCACGCCAAAGTCAGCGTCCCCTTCTTGTGTTCCCCAAAATATCTCATGCCGAGCAAGCACGCGCAATTGTGCTCGGGATCGAAATATGCCAAGCCATCAGGAAACTTGGGATGCTTGAAGTCCGGATCGGACATAATGAAGATCTCCGGTTCGTCCCCGATCGGCGCCGAATCCGCATACATTTTATCGTAAAACTCGTTGATGTACTGGAAGTTGAGCAACCAATTCAACAAGGTGTTTTCATATGTTTCGGGAATGAGCAGATTCGCCTTTATTATAAAATCCGCGTCCAGCCCGATGTAAGCCTGCGTGTGATACATCTTCTTGTATCGCGTATTGAACGCCGCCTCTCGCAAGACCTTCGCGATCTCGCCTTCCGCTACGCCCTTTTCTCCGAGAATAACCCTCGCGCCCGCGAAACGCCCGACGGTCTCGCCGTCGTTGAACAGCAAAATGTTCGCGCCGTTCGGCAGGCCGATTTCTTCCGGCTTATATATGGGCATATCTGTTTCGACTGTTCCCGCGGCGGCCTCCGCCATCCGATACGCCTCTTTTAAATCCAAAATCTTGACGACATTGTTTCCGTAAAAAGCGCTCTCTATCGTAGTGCGCGACATGGAAAAAGCCCTCTTCCCCTGTGTAATCTCCGATCTCTTAAATCCTGCTCTGCTTGACATAACGACCTCTCTTTCCTTATTATATATCCGGTCAATCCAATATCGCGTAATCGCTGATTTGCATCGTCGAAATATCCGGCGTCAATTGATATAGTTTCCGATGAACGCTCGCCGTCGCAACACCGGACTTTGTTTCCGTCACCGTCTCAATGGTCCACACGAAAAACGACCCTTCGTTTTGTCGGATGTCCCCGATTCCCAATGAATCGATTTCCAAATGCTCCGAGGATCCGGCCTCGTCCGCGAATTTCGCTTGCGCCGCGCTGCCCGCGACGAGTTCCGACAGCGCTTCCGTACCGCCGTTGTTGATGCAGTCGATCAGCTTGGAATTGAACCGTATGACTGCGGCAACTGCGGCCTCGTCATATAGGACTCTCCCCATTTCGTCGACCGTCCAATAATCGTTGTCGATCGGCGCGGATTCCGCCGCGCCGGCGAACGGATAATCGACCCCCTCCGAGTAGACGGCGTTCGGATCGTAAAACACCTGTTTGATGTTGATGTTGTTGAACAGTTGACTCGCTACCAAAGTGTCCTTGTCCGCGACAGGCGGAATCGTTTCCGTCTCCGTATCGATGAAACCGTCGTCTTTGTCGAGATCGATGACGACGAACCCTTCGTCCTTCGCGCCCCCGAACAGTTCTTCAATCTTGTCGATGCCTTTGTTGATAAACTCCGCCGCACCGCTGTCCGGCACGAATTTCAGTATCGAGAAAACCGCGAAAGACAAAACGGCCAAGACCACGAGAATATCCAAAATGATCATCAATGCGGTCTTTGGCTTTTTCGTCGCGGCTTCGGGCTTCGGTTCGCTCGTTGCGGACGTTGATTTGGGCGCAACAGGCGCGGGTTTCGAAATTTCGGGCCCGGCATACACGGATCCCGTCATTTCGGGCGCGGCAAGCACGGATCCCGTCATTTCGGGCGCGGCAAGCGCAGGCTCAATCATTTCGGGCGCGCCGGGCACAGGCTCCGTTATTGCGGGCGCGGTTGGCGCAGGCTCAGTTATTGCGGGAGCGACAGGCGCAGGCTCAGTTATTGCGGACGCTTCGGGCGCGGATTCAGTCATCTCGGGTGTACCGGATATAGTATGCACACCGGATGTTGCGAACGCGCCGATCGCCGAGGCGTTTTCCCTCGCGGCGAGACCCGCGGCCTTCACCTCAGAAACGGGCGCGGCGGGCACAGGCTCCATTATTGCAGACGCTTCGGGCGCGGATTCAGTCATTTCGGATGCGACGGGCACAGGCTCAGTTATTGCGGACGCTTCGGGCGCAACAGGCGCGGCGGTATCCGCAATTTCGTCAAACGGGAAAACGACGGTTTCATTTACGAAGTCGGGAACCTTCGCGGATTTATTGTTGCGGAAGGCGTAAGGAGGGAAAGCGACATCTTCGTACAGCGCCGCGATGACATCGGCAGGCGACTCGGAAACGGCCGCGTTTCCCGACTCGAAGGGAGACGCAATACCGCCGAGATCCCCGAAAATCGAATAGGGCGCATCCGTGCCGGACGACAAATCCGTTTCCGCGGATGATCCTTCATGCTCGCCGCCGTTCTGCGCCGGCTCTTCGCGAAGTAACACTTCCTCGCGCGGCGGTTCGTCGATCGGAACCGCATCGCCATCGCGGTCGAATTCGTCGATCTGGGCTTTGACCTTTTGGTTGATTCGCTCGAGCATTTCTCGATCGGCTCTTTGGAGGAATTCCGCGATCCGATCCTCGGCCGTCTTCAGCGCGTTCTCGCCGGTGACCAATGTCTTAGGCGTCGCGACGTCCGCACTCATGACTTCCTCATTGATTCGATTGCGTTCTTCGTCGATCTCGGTTTGCCGGCTTCGGATTTTTTCGAATTCCTCATCCAACAACTCCTGAAATTCTTCGTTTTTTTTGCTGAACATGAAGCGGGATTCCTCGTCCGGATCCATTCGCAGGCGGAAGGTGTCGTCCATGAAAACGTCTTTTCCTTTTTCCACGCGCTCAGTGACCGCGTTTTCCACGGCCTTCTCATACGCGGCTGCGTTGATGGCCGCGCCCGGAGATGGGGGCGTCTCGCCCCATTTAAAGTCGATATCCTCTGTTTTTCGCTGTTTGTCCGTTGAAAAAATGTCCGTATCCCAACTAAAATCGGGCTTTTTGAATAAATCGCGTCGCTCTTCGCTCGGCGGCTCCGTTATGTTCGGCGTCGCAACGGTCTCCTCATTCGCGACTGAGCGAGCATATTCCTCCGCTTCCTGTTCGTATTCGGATTTCGTATTCGCAAACGGGGACGCGTTCTCCGTTTGCGAATCGATAATCGGCGCTATTCTCTCGATTTCCGTGTTTGCGGCTCCGGAAGCGTGCCACGGCCATGAAGCGTCGTCGCTCGCAGGTCGGGCTTCATCAGGTTTGTCCTGTTGCAATGTTGCGGCAGTTCCGCAAACGCCGCAAACGGTATCGTTGTCATCCAACAGATTTCCGCACGTTTTGCAATACATCCGTCTCCTCCGGTACAGAAACTCTCATCCGATTGTTCCTTTGATTATATTATATTTTCCGCTCCGGCGCAAGCGCGGGCGCACATCCGCAACTCTTCAAAAACATGAAATTTCAATCGAAATTCCTCATTCGGGGAGTTTTACCGACGCCAATATCCTGTCGAATAAGGGCTTCCCGTTTTCATAAGCGGATTGCGCCGACCAAGCCGAAATCTGATAAAATGTATCCTCATTGCGAAATATCGTGACCAAATAGCCGATTTCGCCCCCGCCAAAGACGCCGGAGACCTCGGATTGGGCAGCCTCGATGCCTGTTCCCGCGTTCACGCGCGTCCAAGCGCTCGCCTTCGCGTTCGTCAAATCCTGCTTCATGTTCGCGATGACGACATCCCCGTAACCCTCGACGGTCATGTCTCCCGAGAGGTTGACGGCGTCGTCCTCGACGACGATGAGATACCGTTTTTCGTCCTCGTCGCCCATTTCGACGGACGCTTCATCGTTCAAATCAAGGCTCTTCCATGTCGCGGGGAACGAAAGCTCGATGCCCGATTCTGTCGACGCGACCGTTTGATCCAACGCAATTTCCTCGACGCGCGCACCGGAATCCTCGGCGTCGATCACTTCTTTATCGATATCGGAATCCGATCGATCCGTCAAACCGCATCCCGCCAAAGCGAAGATCAATGCGGTCGCGAGAACGATCGAAATTGCCCGATTTGCATTTTTCATAATCATTCTTTCCGTTGAAATTTCGACCTTCGCCGCGCTTGTGAACCGGTCGCTCCTTCAAAACCCGTCGTCCGCAACGCAACTGAATCCTTCGTCCTCATTTTTCTCGCATCGAGAATCGATGGCGAACCGTCGAGACAGCGCGAAACGACCCTTATTCGACTTGCCGGGGGAGGTTCCCTCGGCAAATTCTCATCTGAAATATTGTAACATGTATTGTCGTCCATGTATATTGTTTCGAAAAATCGGCGCGCATTGCGGCAATGCTTCGGGCAGATTCGTCATGCTTCGGGCAGGCTCGTCATGCTTCGGGCAGGCTCGTCATGTCTCGGAGTGAGCGTTGCCGAATGGAATATATTTCCATATCACAGAGCTCATTGCCTGCCCGCCGAGGTCGAAAACATGTCTCGGCAAACAAAAGGCGAGAGGCTTCGTCCCACAGGGGGGAGAAGCCTCTCGCACAGTGCATTTACTTTCCGCGCAATTGTGTTCGTTATGCGTTATGCGCGTCCGCGTAAGCGGTATCCGTCTCTCCTTCCTTCGCCCTTCTGAG
>JAIRTJ010000168.1 GCA_031254995.1 Eubacteriales Family XIII. Incertae Sedis bacterium | reverse complement strand
GAAAAGCGTATTGCGAGAACGAGAGAAGGGTTGGTGCGACATTTCTTCCAATATCGTTGCCCAAAAAATGTTTGAATTCTTGCGCGATGTTTTGTACTGTCCGCATCGCGCGAAATTGGACGTCAACGCTCTTCCCGAGGATTTTCGGGATTTGGGGGAGGGCTTGATTGTTCTTGCATCGATGTTGAACGAGGCAAGGGATTTTGCGCGTCAACTTTCGCGCGGGGATTTGAACGGGGATCTCCCGGGATCGGATAATGAGCTCGCTTCCAATCTGAAAGCGTTGCACGCCACGCTCCGGCATCTGACTTGGCAGACGCAACGGGTAGCCGGCGGGGATTACAACCAGAAGATCGATTTCATGGGCGATTTTTCGGAGGCTTTCAACACGATGATCGCTCAGTTGCGGGAACGTCATGAGAACCAGTTGGCGGAGATCGAGATCATTCAAAAAAAGACGCAGGATTTGGCGCGGAGCAACAGCCTGTTTCGCGCGATCACGAGCAATATGTCGGAATGGATTGTCATGATCGACAGGGAGACCGGAGAACATTTGTTCGCAAATCATCCCGTGAAGAACGACTTGGCGAGCGATATTTTCGAAGCGCAGTTGTACAATATATTGTTTGAGTTCTCCCGGGAAATCGGTGACGACGTCGAGTGCAAAGAGGAAGAATTTCCGCTGATCAGCGACTTTGCCGTTCAGTATTTTTCCGTCATGCTCTATCCCATCCGATGGTACGAACACAACGCGGTCGCCTGCGTTCTCACGGATATCAGCGCAGAGAAAGAGCAGATCAAGGAGTTGGAAAACGTGGCTTACCGCGATATGCTCACAGGCGCATACAATCGGCATTTCGGCATGAAACTCCTGAATGAATGGATCGAGCAACAGATTCATTTCGCGATCTGCTTTGTGGACATGGATCGATTGAAATACGTTAATGACGTGTTCGGCCATACGGAGGGCGATCAATACATATTGAGCGTGTCCGAATTGTTGAGTTGCTTTCCCGGCGATCCGTACGTGTGCCGCCTCGGCGGTGATGAATTTATGTTGCTCGTCCCCGGCGTCGCGCTCGCGGACGCGGAAGCGAAAATGGAAGCCCTCAGAGAGGAATTGACGCATAAGGAATACGTGAGCGAAAAAAACGACGCCGCATATCGGCGCAGCATCAGCTTCGGCGTCGTGGAATCCCCGGCCGACGGCTCCGTTTCATCAGGCGATCTGCTGTCCGCCGCGGATGAAAAGATGTACGAATACAAGAAGTCTCATAAGGCTGAAAGAAGGGACGCGCCGCAGTGACGACGACGCGCCCCGCAGTTCCTACTTCATATTGTTCAGATCCGGGGAAGTCAATTTGATGGGATTGCACTTCACGAAGCGCCCCGTGCCTTTCTTCCCGAGGAATTTTCCGTTTTCGCACACCAAGGCTCCGCGGCTGTAGGTCGCCTGCGGATAGCCTTTGAGCTTCACGCCCTCCCATATGGTGTGATCCGTCGCTCCGTGCATCTTCTTGTTTTCGATAGTAACGTTCGCTTTCGGATCGTAGACGACGATGTCCGCATCTCGCCCGACCTCGATGGCGCCCTTCCTGTCATTCAGCCCAAAGATCTTCGCCGTATTCGTCGAGCAGGTTTCGACGACCTTGTTGAACGATATACGACCCTTGTTCGCCTCGGAAAGCATGTAGGGATACATGTTTTCAATTCCGGCGCAACCGTTCGGTATCTTCGTGAAATCATTCTTTCCCCAATTTTTCTCCGACTTCTTGAAGGGGCAATGATCCGTGGCGACGACGGCTATGTCGCCGCGTTTGAGGCCTTCCCAAAGCGCGTCGCGCGATTCCTTGCCCTTCATCGGCGGCGAACAAACGAAATTTCTTCCGTCGGGTCGCTTGTATACGTCATTCGTGAAGTGCAGATATTGAGGACAGGTCTCCGCGAAGATCGGATAGCCTTTGTCGCGCGCCTTCGTTACGGCTTTCATGCCCTGCGCGTTCGCCAAATGGACTATGTAGAGCGGCGCGTTCAGACTCGTCGCCCACTGTATGGCTCGCACGTCGGCTTCTCCTTCGACGAATTCAGGGCGGGACATGTAGTGATACCATGCGGAAGTCTTCTTTTCCGAGAGGTATTTGGACGTCAACATATTGACCATCTCATTGTTCTCAGCGTGAACCGCGATGAGCGCGCCGATGTTCTTCGAGCGTTCGAGCACTTGATAAAATACGCCGTCCGTAACGCCGAAATCGTAGACCATGAAGACCTTGAAACTCGGAACGCCCATCTTGACGGCGTCTTCCATCGTGTCGATAAGACCGTTTGCGACGTCCTTGACGCCGATGTGAAATGAATAATCCACGACCGCTTGAGGTGCTGCGATCGCGTCTCGACGCTTGATCGAGTCGGGAAAGCTCTCTCCGAAATCCTGCAGAATGAAATCAAATACGGTCGTTGTGCCGCCGCATGCCGCAGCGCGAGTACCCGTCTCGTAATCATCGGCGGAAATAGTGCCGCCGAACGGCATGGCCAAATGCGTGTGGGCGTCGATGGCGCCGGGCAACACCAATTTGCCCCTGCAATCCACGACTCGCGTTGCGGAATCGGGTTTGATGTTCAGGCCGATTTCCGTGATTCGCTCGCCTTTTACCGCAACGTCCGCTTTGAATGTCTGCGTCGCGGTCACGACTTTTCCTCCTTTGAACAATAAATCGATTGCCATAGCAGAAACTCCTTTCGTTACAGGTGCGAACCGAACGCGCATCCGCCGCCTTCGGCGCGAGACGCTCGGTCGCTTTTCTTAATTATACTACACTCCCCGATTTTTTGACAATTGAAACCCGATAAAAACGAGGCAGGTTTTTATTTCGAAGGGATGTCCTTCAATGCTCGGCGTCATCCTCCGAAAGATCGAGGAAAGACCTTTACGCTGTCGCCCGGTTGAAGTATCCGTTCGAGTTCCGATTTTTTGTCGTTTACGGCGGCGAAATGAAATTGTTTGGTCGTCCTGCAATCGATTCCCAATATGCCGAGGGATTCTTCCACAGTGCAATTCTCCGGGACGTCGAGCGTCAGCTCAGCTTTCCCGTCGACCAAGGATTTCGTCATGCCGATGAATTTAAATGCGATTTCCATTCTCAATGTCCTCCGATGTCGGCGATTTTGCGCGACGCTCATTATTGTCCGATGTATTCCGCGTATATCTTCCGCGCGGCGACCTCGTCTTTCACCTCGTCTATCATCGCCCTGCCGTCAGGGAAAAGTTTAAATGAAACGCCGTCGCCGCGAAAACGCAACAGAAATTTCGAGGTCTTGACCTCTCCCAATCGTCCCAGCCGAGCGCTCAGCGCGTCGAAATCCGCGGCGCGACGGTTTTCCGGGACGATTTGCCATGAATCCTGTCCGCACAGTGCGGCGGCGTAGGAGGAAAACGGACTGTCGAGGGTTTCATATCGTCTGTGCGCGCAGACCGGGCAATCGGGATTTTTTTCGATGTCTATATATTCGGACAGATTGTCCCAAACGTCGACGGCCAAATACCGCCGAGACACGCTCTCGGCGCCGGTCAATATCTTCAAGGCCTCAGCGGTTTCGTAGGAAGCGATTATTCCCGTGATGGGATTGACGACGCCTGCGGTATTGCAGGTTGGATAGGCTCCGGGTTCGGGCATTTCCGGCATCAGACACCGAAAGCACGGCGCGTCGTCCTCTTGCAGAAAGTTCATCGTCGCGCCGCCGCTTGCTGCGGCTCCCCCGTATATCCATCTGATTTTGTGCTTGTGACAGGCTTCGTTGATCAAGAATCTGGTCTCGAAATTGTCGACGCCGTCCAAGATCAAATCCGCGTCTTTGATCAGGCGTTCGATGTTGGACGCGTTCGCGTCATCGACGATGGGTTCTATTTGAACCTCGGAATTCACCTTTGAGAGATGATCCGCCGCGGCTATGGCCTTGGGTCGATTTTCCGATGCGTCCCATTCGGTGAACAGAGTCTGCCTTTGCAGATTGGTTTCCTCTATATAGTCCCTGTCGACCAGCCGGAGAAATCCGACGCCCGAACGACAAAGGCTGTTCGCTATAATCGTTCCCAACGCGCCTGTGCCGATGATGCATACTCGAGCCTCGGAGAGCTTTTTCTGACCTGCTTCTCCGATCCCTTCGAATGTGATCTGCCTTTTGTAGCGTTCTTTTCCGGTCATATGTTCAACCCTATTCGCGCTGTCTTCCTCACGCTTCCCGTGCGATCTCGGCGATCGCCTCGACGCAACGCGCGATCTCCTCCTCCGTGTTGAAAAATCCGGGACTGACGCGGATCGTTCCGCCCGTGTCGAAGGTCCCCAAGGTCCTATGCGCATTCGGCGCGCAGTGCAGTCCCGAGCGCGACGCTATGTCGAAGGATGCGTCTAACGCCAAGGCGACTTCCGCGCAGTTCATCCCCTCGATGTTGAAGGAGACGACCGCCGCGCGTTCGCTTCCTGC
>JAIRTJ010000046.1 GCA_031254995.1 Eubacteriales Family XIII. Incertae Sedis bacterium | reverse complement strand
CGGCTTCGGCCGCTCTGACGGAAGAACAGACTTCCCCGATGAAATCGAAAAAGCCGGGCGCGTCCAAGAGATTTATCTTGTGTTGTTTGTATTCCACAGGAATGACGGATGCGGAGATGGAATATCCCTTATCGATTTCCGTCTTCTCGTAATCGGAAACGGTATTGCCGTCTTCGACCTTGCCCATCCTGCCGATGGCGCCGGTCGCCGCCAACGCCGCCTCGGCCACCGTGGTCTTTCCGCTGCCGCCGTGTCCCAGAAGCACCACATTTCTGATCTGATCGCTGCTGTAACCTTTCATCCTGTTTCCCTACCTTTACTTGTTAAAACGTTTCGTTAACTGCCATTTCCGCGGCCGGTCGAGTCTCGCATGTCCGCGATCCGACTCATCCGCAACATTTTCCGACATACCCTCGCGAACCGAACCGACGCGCTCGCATTTCGCGCGCACGTCTTCGGCGAATCAAGATCTGTCGTGACGTTTGGAAATCATAAGCATGCATTTTGTCAACGCGTAAAATACGATCAGCACGGCAAAAACGCCCGCCAATCCAAAGAGCATAACCGAAAATCCCTGCGACATGAGCGACAATGTCAACCCTCCTTCCGGGGAACGCAACCGCGATTCCCACGCGCGTTTCAACGGCAAAACCTCTATGAAACACGCTATTATTTTACCCCATCATTATGACGGGGACAAGAGCCAATACCAAGCTTCCTGCCACGACCGAGCCCAATTGTCCCGCGACGTTCGCGCTCATAGCCTGCATGAGGATGAAATTGCCCGCATCCTCCTTCGCCGCCATGCGCTGAACGACCCTGCCCGACATCGGAAAAGCGGAGATTCCCGCCGCGCCGATCATCGGATTGACCTTTTTTCCCGCAGGCAAGAAGATGTTGATCAGTTTAGCGAAGAGGACGCCGCCCGCCGTGTCGAAGACGAAGGCTACGAGTCCCATGCCAAGGATCATGATGGTTCTCCAATCCAAGAAGGCCTCCGCCGTCATAGTGGAACCTATCGTGATGCCGAGCAACAGCGTGACGAGGTTTGCCAACTCGTTTTGCGCCGAGAGCGACAGTCGCTCCAACACGCCGCAGACCCGCACGAGATTGCCGAACATGAGCGCTCCGATCAAGGCGACGCTCATCGGAGCCAGAAGACCTGCGGCCAAGGTGATGACGATGGGAAACAATATCTCGATCGACTTGGGTATCCGCGTCTCCGTGTACTTCATGCGAATGAGGCGCTCCTTCTTCGTCGTGAGCAAGCGTATGACCGGCGGCTGAATGAGCGGAACGAGAGACATGTACGAATAAGCGGCAACGGAGATGGGTCCCAGATAGCCCTGTGCGAATTTGCTCGCGACGAATATGGAAGTCGGGCCGTCCGCCGCTCCTATGATGCCGATGGAGGCGGCCTCCTTCAGATCGAAATATCCCGTGGAAAGCGCAAACATCATCGTAAAAAATATGCCGAACTGCGCAGCGGCGCCGAAGAACAGCATGAACGGATTTTGCAACAGGGGTTTAAAATCGATCATCGCGCCCACGGCGATGAAGATCAGAACCGGAAACAATTCCGTGGCGATTCCCGCGCCGTAAAGTATCTTCAAGAATCCCGGTTCCCCGTCGAATTCCAACGCGGACGAAAACGGGATGTTTACGAGAATTGCGCCGAAGCCTATCGGAAGAAGCAACATCGGTTCGTATTCGTATCGAATGGCGAGAAAGATGAGCACACCGCCGATGACGAACATGATCGCGTTCCCCGCGGTAAGTCCGAATATGCCATTGCCGATCTCTCTTATGATTTCATTCATTCTCTATTCGCTCCTGTTTTCCATCTTCCGAAAATGCGGCAACCGCGCTGCGATCATCGTGATCAACGTCGCTATGAGAAGTCGCACGATCCCGATGACGATGACATTGCCTCCCGCGATGCCGAAGAGCACAGAAGTCTCGACGATACCGTGGCACGCGTATATGAAAACGCCGATGAGCGCGAAATCCCTCTTGCCGAGCGGCGCGCGTCTGTTGATCTCGATCAGTGTTCCAGCCCCGTAAGACACTCCCATGAGTACGCCGATCAAGAGCGGCAACAAGGCGTCCTTTCCGATGCCGATGAGCTTTCGAAACCACCCCATCTTAGCCGCCAACTTCTCCGCCGCGTTGAAGGCGAGCATCAGCTCGACGAAGATCATGAGCGGAACGATCACGACGATGAGATTTAGCGCTACGGACAAGCCGCCGAAGAGCATCTCGCGCGCTATCGCGCCCCATGAAGCGCTCATGACAACAGATTCCCGAAGAATCCGACCGCCATACCCGTTGCGATCGCCAAAAACATCCTGTACGCAGCAACCTTGCCCGCCGCGAAACCGATCTTTCGCGCGAGCGCGGTTTCCACGGGGATGGAATGAAAGCAGAGGACGATCATCGCGACGGTCGTCACCGCGGCTCCGCCGAAATCAAAACCCCTCAACGCGGCGACCGCGCCGTATTCGTCGGAAAACACTCCCGCAACGATGGGCAACGCGGCCTCCGGCGGCAGATGAAACAACTTCATCGCGGGTGCCGCTGCGCGTTCGAGAAACGGCATGACGGGCGTATATTTCAGGAGTACCGTTGCAAGATAGACGGGCAACATGATCTTCAGGAGCATCAGTCCCGTTTTCAGTCCCTTGATCAGTCCGTCTCTGACCGCAACGCCCGCTCGTTTCGCCGCATCTCGCCTCATCCGATGTATCCGCTCCGCAATCCGCCCCGGGAGATCATTCCTCCAACGGTTTCATCGTCGGGAACAGTATGATGTCCCTTATGGAAGGCGAATCCGTAATGAGGGTGATCACTCGGTCGATTCCGACTCCCAATCCGCCTGTGGGCGGAAGTCCGACCTCCAGCGCGTTTACAAAATCCTCATCCATGGGGTGTGCCTCGTCGTTGCCCGCATCCAACATCTCCTGTTGTTCTTTGAACCTCAGATATTGGTCTATAGGATCGTTCAACTCCGAAAAACCGTTGGCGACCTCCCATGTGTTGATGTACGCCTCGAATCTTCTCGTATTCCTGGGATCGGAGGGATCGCGCTTCGACAGCGGGCTGATGTCCACCGGATGTCCCGTGATGAAGACGGGACCCGTCAAATGTTCCTCGCAGTATTCCTCGAAGAGCCCTGCGATCACGAGTCCTCGCGTCAGCTTCTCCCAATCCTCCAAATCGTATTTCTTCGCGAACGCCCGAGCCTCTTCATCCGTCTCGATCATGTCGAAATCGACGCCGACCCATTTCTTCACCGCGTCCTGCATGGATATCCTGTCCCACGGAGGCGTAAGGTCGAAGGTCTTGCCCTGATACGAGATCACCGTATCGCCCAAAACCGCCTTGGCCGCCTTCGAGACGATATTCTCCGTGATGCGCATGACGTCTTCCATCTGCCCATAAGCTTGATAGAGTTCCATGGACGTGAACTCGGGATTGTGATTGCGATCCATGCCCTCGTTTCGAAACATCTTGCCCATCTCGTAGACGCGATCCAAACCGCCGACAGTCAAACGCTTGAGGTACAGCTCATTGGATATCCTGAGATTCATGTCGATGTCCAACGTATTGTGATGCGTCGTGAAAGGTCGCGCGTTCGCGCCGCCCGCGATAATGGTCAAGATGGGCGTATCGACCTCCAGAAACCCCTCTTCCTCTTCGAGATATCGCCGGATCTCCTTGATGATCTTAGCCCGTTTTATGAAGGTCTCCTTCACATCCGGATTCATAATGAGGTCCACGTACCGCTGCCGATAGCGCAGTTCCGTATCCTTGAGACCCTGACGCTTGTTCGGCAATATCTGCAAACTCTTCGTGAGCAGGACGATCTTCGTCGTCTTCACGGATACCTCGCCGTGTCGCGTCTTGAATACTGAGCCCTCCGCGCCGACGATGTCGCCTATATCGTAAGTGAGAAATATCCCGTACTCCTCCGGAGTGATCGCGTCCTGCCGCACGTAGAGTTGGATGCGTCCCCGATCATCTTGAATATCGACGAATGACGCCTTTCCCATATGGCGAAACGCCATGATGCGTCCGGCGACGGACACCTCCGAACCGTCCCTGTTGTCGAAATCCTCCTTGATCTCCGCGCTGTACGCGGTGATGTCCCAGTGCTCGTTGAGGTAGGGATTTCGTCCCATATCTTGGAGTTTTTTCAATTTTTCGCGGCGAATCATCCGCATTTCGTTCAACTGCTCGGATGTTAATTCGTCTTCCTGCGCCAAGACATCCGTCTGCGCGTTTCCGGTATCGTCCCTTCCCGTATTCGTTCCCATATTCGCTCCCGTTCCCGCTTCCTTCGGGACAACCGTCCGATGCGCTGTTCGCGCGACTCAGACGGAAAATTGCATTTAACCGATCGAAAGTATCTCGTATCTAACCGCGCCGTCGGGCGTCTGCACCGTGACCTTTTCCTTTGCCTTCTTTCCGAGCAACGCGGAGCCGACCAAGCTCTCGTTTGATATCCGACCTTCAA
>JAIRTJ010000113.1 GCA_031254995.1 Eubacteriales Family XIII. Incertae Sedis bacterium | reverse complement strand
GGACGAACGGGCGCTTTCAGGCTCACGCGATCGATTCCGATAAAAAACGGCGTCAGGCCTCGAAATCTCTCCTGCGAGCACAGCAACACATCCGACGCCTGCGCCATGCACTCGACGGTCAGCACTCCGGGAAAAACCGGTGCATCAGGGAAATGCCCCCTGAATATATCCCAGTCCTCGCGCACCGTATACGAGCCTTTAATCGACACGCCCGGATCGTGTTCCGTGATTTCGTCGATCAAGAGCATCGGATCCCTATGCGGTATGATCTTTTTGATCTCTTCCTTGTTCAGCTTCATTCTGTCACTCCTTTCGCATCCCGAGCCAGCAGTTTGTACAGTTTCCCTCTGGAAATTCCCAACGCGGCGGCGGCCTTCGTCTTGTTTCCGTTGTATTTGATGAGGGCGTCCAATACCTGCCGACTCTCCAGCTTCTTGTACGCGTCGAGTACGCCGTATTCCTCGTCTTCGACCCCCTTCGCGTATTCCTGTTCATCGGAAAAACCATCGGTCAACGCGATTCGATCCTTGCCGCGAACAGGCGTTTCCTGTGTTTCGCTCGCGTAAATCTTGTCCGGGCGGTTAAATCCGATGCTCTTCAAATCCTTATTCGTGATGAGGTTCGACATGGAGACGATCATCAGTCGTTCGATGATATTCTTGAGTTCCCTCACGTTGCCCTTCCACTGATACGTCTGAAACGCCGCGAAGACGTCGGGCGAAAGACGCTTGTTCATGTTGAACTTTTCGTTGTACTGTCTCAAAAACAACTCCGCGAGCGGAGCGATATCCTCCGATCTGTCTCGCAGCGGCGGTATGTCGACGGACATCACATTCAACCTGTAGTAGAAATCCTCGCGAAACGTCCGATCCTCCACCATTTCTTCGAGATCTTTATTCGTCGCCGCGATGATGCGCACATCGACCTTTATCATGCGATCGCTGCCGATCCGTCTCGTCGTCTTGTCCTCAAGCGTTCTGAGGAGTTTTCCCTGCAAGTTGAGCGGCAAATCTCCGATTTCATCGAGGAAGAGCGTCCCCTTGTGCGAGATCTCAAACAGTCCCATCTTACCCGTCTTGCTCGCGCCCGTAAACGCGCCCTTGCTGTACCCGAAGAATTCCGCCTCCATGAGCTCGCGTGGGATCGCCGCGCAGTTTACGGGAATGAATGGCTCGTCCGCGCGATCGCTGTTCGCGTGAATGTAGGTCGCGATGATATCCTTTCCCACACCGCTCTCGCCCCTCAGAACGATCGTGCTGTCGGTCTTGATGATCTGTCGCAACTTCTTTATGAGTTCCTGCATCACCTTGCTCTTGATGATGAGTTCCTTCGTCCCCTGACCGAACCCCAATATGTAATTGACGGCGCCTTTGTAATTGTCCGCCATGCGCTCGGCATCGACCGCGCCCGCAAAACGATCCAAAGCGCCGCGCTCGCTGCTGCTTGTGATCACATACTCGATATTCCCGTTCTTGTCGAAAAGCGGCATGCTGTATCCGGACAGATTGCTGCCCTGCGCCGTGATGTTAAATCCGATATCCTCCTTGCCGGTCTTGAGCACGCTCAAAGACTGAGAGCGGCTGAGATATCCGTCGTCGACGAGCTTTTGCACGTTCATGCCGATGAGTTCGTTGCGCTCCATGCCGTAGAGGTTCGCGGATCTGCTGTTCGTGTAGATGATCGTCCCCTCGCCGTCCGTGACCATAATGTTCATGAAGACATTGTCAAGTATCTTGACGAGAACAGCTTTATCCAGTTCAAGAGCCTTGTCATTCTCCATGTTTCGTACTCCGTTAAGACCGATTCGCGTAATGACGCCCGACGGCGTCTGCCGCGATTATCCCCTCAAAGACGATTTCAGGTGTTATTTTCACGCTCAAATTGTGCATTGACGAACCTTTTTTCGCGGCGACATCCGCCGCTTTCATCAACTGCTCTTCGTCGATCTTTTTGATGCCGATTTCCTCAAGCGTGACGGGCAGACCGATCGACGAGCTGAAACGCAGGAGTTCCTCGATCTCCTCTGCGGGCGCGCCCTCGAGTACGAGTTGCACGAGTATGCCGAAGGCCACTTTCTCGCCGTGATACGCCGCGTTCGCGTCCGCGTAAACGGAAAATCCGTTGTACACAGCATGCGCGCCCGCAACGCCGCCGCTCTCAAAGCCCACGCCGGACATGAAGGTATTCGCCTCGATCACGCGCTCGACAGCCGCAGTGCAGATACCCTTTTCGACGGCGAGCTTCGCTGCGAGTCCGTCCGCGAAGAGGATCTCCCTGCACAGCTTTCCAAGGCCGAAGGCGGCTTCCGTCGCGCGATGTTTGATCGGCGTCTTGCCGTTTTTCGCACGCACAGCGCGCGCCTCGTAGTAGGTCGAAAGCGCATCTCCCATCCCCGCGACAAACAGTCGCACGGGAGCCTTGGCGATGATCTCTGTGTCCACGGATACGATCTCCGGATTTCTCGAGGTGAACAGAAATCCCTCGAATATTCCGTCGGGCGTGTACACGACCGCGAGCGAACTGCATGGGGCGTCCGTCGCCGCAATCGTCGGGCAAACGGCGAGCGGCAACTTCGTATAGTGCGCGACGCCCTTCGCCGTGTCCATGATCTTCCCGCCGCCCATGCCGACGATGATGTCGCACCCAAGCGATCCGCACGCCTCGCTGAGCCTCTCCATCTCGTCGTAACAGCATTCGCCGCCGAATTTGCAGAATTCAAAATCGAAACCCGCTTCGTCGAATTTCTCCTTGAGCATATCGCCGAATCTTCCGATGCTTCCGGCGCTTATGATGATAAATGCCTTCTTTCCGAGAGGTTTTAAGTGCGCGGGAAGATTGGCGAATTCGCCCCTCCCCTGAACGTACTTCCCCGGACACGCGATCATTGTACTCATCTCTTATCTCCTTATACTGCGTCCGCCGACCTCAACGAATACGCGCCGGGATCCCTCTCGTCCCCGGCGCATCCTTGTTTTCGCGGGACGAAAATCCGCGCTTCGCGCGCGTTCAGTCGACTTTCACGAGTATTTTAAACGCGTTTTTATTCATATCCGCTTCTTTGAACGCCTCTTCGATTTCATCCAACGTATATTCGTTGCTGATCAGCAATTTAAGACTGTCGTCTATCAGACCGCTCGTCACGATGTCAACGGATCCCATAAAACTGTATTGCGAGTTCACCCTGACGCCGAGAAGCGAGAGCTCTTTCATGAACACCTTGCCCGTATCGAGGACCGGAAGCACGGTCGGCGTCGCGATGACGATCACCCGTCCCGTATTCTTCGTGTGTTCGATGCACGCGTCCATGGACTGCTGAACGCCTGCGGTTTCAAAGCTCAC
>JAIRTJ010000079.1 GCA_031254995.1 Eubacteriales Family XIII. Incertae Sedis bacterium | reverse complement strand
GCAGGGCGGCATATCGGAGGCCGCGCCCATCGATATAAGGAAGAGTTCCCTCGACGACTTGGAGATATTCATGACGGAGGACGAGATGGCGACGGTTCGCGCGCATTACAGACCGACGTCCGCATTGAGCGACGGACGGACGCCCGACGAGGAGGCTTTTGCGCGCTCGACCGATGACGCGAACGCGCTTCGAGAGCTCGACGAGGCGTTCAAAGAACCCATGATGCTGATGACCGTAGCAAACGGAACGAGCAGCGTACCCGTCCGAAACGGAGACTCGGCGACTGACTCGGAGAGCCGAGACCTGTCGGAGCTCATCGCGGGCTATAAGGCGGGATTCGTTTCGAAAGATCAAATGCTCGATGCCCGCGAGGAAGCGGCAAAGCAGGCCTCTGCCCTCGGCGCGGCGGCCTCGGAACAGGCGGCCGTTCTCTTCGTCAAGGCGGAATACGAAGCGCTGGGAATGAATTTGAGCGAAATTCAAACCGATTACATGGCACGAACAGGCGCGATGATGATATTCTACACGCTCATATCCGTCACCGCGGCCATACTCGTATGCTTGATGGCGAGCTGCACGGCGGCGGCCGTGAGCCGCGATCTGCGACAGCGCGTCTTCGACAAGACCTTGGATTTCTCAGGAGCGGAGATGGACAAATTCACCGCCGCCTCCCTTATTACGCGAAACACGAACGACATTCAACAGATCCAGATCGCCATGGTCATGTTGCTGCGCATGGTGCTGTACGCGCCGGTCCTCGGCGTCGGCGGCGTCATGAAGGTGGTCGGAACGGATACGGGCATGGGTTGGATTGTCCTCGTTTCCGTGATCATCTTGTTGATCATCGTCGCGGGACTGATGAAGATCACCATGCCGAAATTCAAGATGCTCCAGACCTTGCTCGACAAGCTCAATTTGGTCAGCCGCGAAATACTCACGGGTCTGCCCGTCATTCGCGCGTTCGGAAGGGAGACGCACGAGGAACGCCGGTTCGATAAAGCCAACCGCGAATTGACCCGAACGCAACTGTTCACGGGCCGCACGATGAGTCTCATGATGCCGCTCATGATGTTCGTGATGAACCTGATCGTCATTTCCATCGTCTGGTTCGGGGGCAAGGGAATAGACGTCGGAGATCTGCAGGTCGGCGACATGATGGCCTTCATCACCTACACGATGCAAATCGTCATGTCCTTCATGATACTCAGCGTCATCTCCATCATGTTGCCTCGCGCCAACGTCTCCGCAGAACGGGTAAATGAGGTCTTGAATACGCCGCTCACCGTCTTGGATCGAGAAGAGTCCGCGCAAGTTCGAGAGAAGGAGTGGACCGGAAACGTCTCTTTCGACGATGTGTCTTTCCGCTTTCCGGATGCGGAAGAAGACGTTTTGCGAAACATATCCTTTACGGCGGCAGCCGGCGAGACGACGGCCGTCATAGGAAGCACGGGCAGCGGGAAGTCCGCGTTGGTCAACCTGATCCCCCGCCTGTTCGATGTGACCGGCGGCAGCATTTCCGTCGACGGTACGGACGTTCGAGACATAAGTCAAAGGAGATTGCGCGATTTGATCGGTTTCGTTCCGCAGAAAGGCGTGCTCTTTGACGGAACCGTCGCATCAAACCTGAAATTCGGAAACGACGATGTTTCCGATGCGGAAATGCGCGAAGCCGCGAGTATCGCTCAGGCCTCGGAATTCATCGATTTGAAGGAAGACGGCTACGACAGTCCCATATCCCGCGGCGGCACGAACGTCTCGGGCGGGCAAAAACAACGCTTGTCCATCGCACGCGCCATCGCGAAACGGCCGAAGATATTCATATTCGACGACAGTTTTTCGGCTTTGGACTATAAGACGGACGCGGCCTTGCGCAAGGCGTTGCGCGAACGCGTCGGAAGCGCCGCCGTCATCATCGTGGCGCAGCGCATTTCGACGATACTCCGCGCGGACAAGATCGTCGTGTTGGACGAGGGCATGGTCTGCGGAATCGGCACGCACGCGGAATTGATGAAAACATGCGAGGTATACAGGGAAATCGCGAGCAGCCAACTGAGCGAAACGGAACTCGGCGCGTAAGGCGCGAACGGAAGGACACGGGACGGACAAATGAGAGACGAACGGACAAAAAAGGCGCGCGGCGACGCGAACAAAGGCGGAGAAATGAGGCGCGGCGGCGGCTTCGGCGGGCCGGGCGGCGGCATGATACCCGCAGAAAAACCTCAAAATTTCAAAGGAACCGTTAAGGAACTTTGGCGATATGTCTCCGTTTATCGCATATCGTTGATCGTCGTGCTGTTCTTTGCCGTCGCGGGGACTTTGTTCAACATCTTAGGGCCTAAGATACTCAGCCGAGCCATTACGGAGCTCTTCGAGGGATTGGTGGCGAAATTTACGGTCGGCGGTGCGATAAACTTTGAAAAGATCGGCATTATCCTGCTAGGACTGCTCGCCCTGTATCTGGCCGCCGCGGCGTTTTCCGCCGTAATGGGCTGGATCATGACGGGCATCACGCAGAAGATCTGTTACAGCATGAGAAAGAACATCAGTTTGAAGATAGATCGCATGCCGATGAAATACTTTGAGGAGAATTCCGTGGGCGATGTCCTCTCGCGCATCACGAACGATGTCGATACGTTGGGGCAGGGGCTGAATCAGAGCGTTACGACCCTGATCACCGCCGCCGCGACCATCATAGGCGTACTCGTCATGATGCTGTCCATCAGTCCGCTCATGACGTTGATCGTCTTCATCATTCTGCCGATCTCCGTCCTGCTCATCGCCGTCGTCATGAGATTCAGCCAAAAGCATTTTCGACGGCAACAGAAGTACTTAGGGAAGCTCAACGGTCGCGTCGAGGAGACCATCGGCGGTCACAACATCGTCAAGCTGTTCAATTACGAAAATAGGGCCAAGGAGGAATTTGCCGCAACGAACGACATTTTATTCGCTTCCGCATGGAAAAGCCAATTTCTGTCCGGGCTCATGATGCCTGTCATGAATTTCGTGGGCAATCTCGGTTACGTGGGAGTCGCCATCGCGGGCGGCGTCCTCGCGTTCAAGGGAAGCATATCCGTCGGAGACATTCAGGCTTTCATTCAATACGCGCGAAATTTCACCATGCCCATCCAACAGCTCGCGCAGGTCACGAACATGCTTCAAGGCATGGCCGCGGCGGCGGAACGCGTGTTCAAATTCCTCGAGGAGGGAGAGGAGACGGAGTCCGAAAAAGCGCGACCCTCGGAAGAGAATTCAAATGAAGCGCCCGTACTCGGCGACGTATCGTTTGAACGCGTACGCTTCGGATACGACCCCGAAAAGATCGTCATCAAGGATTTCAGTTGCGAGGTCGAGGCGGGAAGAATGATCGCCATCGTCGGGCCGACGGGCGCGGGAAAGACGACCCTCGTCAAATTGCTCATGCGGTTTTACGATGTCCGCAGCGGCATCATTCGCGTGGACGGCGAAGACATCTCGATTGCGGACAGGCACGACTTGCGAAGAAAATTCGGCATGGTTCTTCAAGATACGTGGTTGTTCAAGGGCAGTATTATGGAAAACATACGTTACGGGAAGCTGAGCGCTTCCGACGAAGAAGTCCGCGAGGCGGCGAAGGCCGCCCACGTCCATCATTTCATCAAGACCTTGCCCGGCGGCTACGACATGGAGCTGAACGAGGAGGCGGACAATATCTCGCAGGGGCAGAAGCAATTGCTCACGATCGCGCGAGCCATATTGGCCGATAGGCCGATCCTCATCTTGGACGAGGCGACTTCCAGCGTGGACACGCGAACGGAGGAACAGATACAGAAAGCGATGCGAAATCTCATGAAGGGGCGCACCTCTTTCGTCATCGCGCATCGTCTGTCGACGATCAAGGATGCGGATCTCATACTGGTCATGCGGGACGGAGATATCGCGGAGCAGGGGACGCACGAAAAACTGCTCGCGAAAGGCGGATTTTACGCGGAACTGTACAACAGTCAATTCGATGCGATATAGGCGCATCGATTCCGCGCTCCTCGCAACGATCGCCTATTAATGAAGCGAAGAAAAGGACTCCGGCCGGATGCCTCGCGGCCGCGACGCGCTTCGAGGGGAAAGTTTTTCGTCAGTCCTGCGTATCCGTCGCGCGCAGAGCCAAGATCGTCTCGGAGATGAGGTCGTCGAGCTCCCAACCGAGGAGTTTCGCGCCGTTCTCGATGATCTCCCTAGAGCAACCCGCCGCGAAATTCGCGTTCTTGTACTTTTTCTTGACGGACTTCAGTTCGAGATCTTGCACGCTTTTCGACGGGCGCATAAGGGCGACCGCGCCGATGAGCCCGGTCAGTTCGTCGGCGGCGTAGAGAACCTTTTCCATTTCATGCGTCGGCTCGACATCAGCATCGGACGCCCCGTAGCCGTGACTCACGATCGCGCGAATCAGATCGTCGCCCGCTTTCGTATCGCGCAACATCTCTCTAACCTTGACGCAATGCTCTTCGGGGTACTCTTCAAAATCCAAGTCATGCAGAAGACCGACGAGACCCCAAAAATCCTCTTCTTCCGCATACCCCAATTTCTTGGCGAAATACCGAAGCGTTCCCTCGACGATCAACGCGTGCCGAATATGAAAATCCTCTTTGTTGTGTTCATTCAAAAGAGCCCACGCCTCATCCCTCGTCAATTCGGTCTTCTTTCCCACGGCTTACCTCCTTCGAATCGTTTCCGCGACACAGGCCGTCGCTTCGATTTGTTCCGCTCCAATAAAAAACCCGAACGCTTCCGGACGATCAGGTCGGTCGCGGCCGTTCGAGTTTCGTGGTGGGGACAGCAGGATTCGAACCTGCGACCTCTTGGTTGTGATCCAAGCGCTCTAACCGGCTGAGACTATGCCCCCGCGCCCTCTTTTGCGTCTCGCAAAACCCGATTTCGTCTTCGTCTCGATCTCCCGCAAGTCACGGATATATTGTAGCACACCCTCACAGGCGAGACAACAGATTTTTTCGCTTGCGGTTTGGTTGACAGGCGTTTGTCCGCGCCGTAAAATGTATTCTGTGGGATTTTATTCGCGCGAACCGCATATCGTTATATAAACAGGTGCAAAGCAACGAAGCGGAAGCTGTCACGATTCAAGACGAATTGACCGACCCGTTCCAATGGGCGGTCGAGATTCGCGACGGGGTATTCATGGATATTGATCGAACGAAAAGAATTTATCGAAAGGAACTCCTCGTTCCTTTCTCAGACGTCGACTA
>JAIRTJ010000143.1 GCA_031254995.1 Eubacteriales Family XIII. Incertae Sedis bacterium | reverse complement strand
AATCTTTGCGTCAGAGCGGACGACGAACGAGGAGCGGGTCAGCAGAGAGCAGACCATCGATTTCGGCAAAACGGGAGACGCGCGCGTCTACGTCACCGAGGTCAGCCCCATGCGACAAGACGACGGCGAGATATGCGGTGTCATGATCGTATTTTACGACATCGACGACTATGTGAACGCAAAGCAGGAAGCGGAATGCGCAAACGAGGCCAAATCCGACTTCCTCGCGACGATCTCGCACGAGATTCGCACGCCGATGAACGCTATCATCGGCATCTCAAATATGATGGGCGACACGAAATTGAACGCTAAGCAGCGGGAATATTTAAAAAAGATACAGCATTCTTCCACCATCATGCTCGATCTCATCAACGACATTCTGGATTTTTCCAAGATCGAAGCGGGCAAATTGGAACTCATCGAAGAGTATTTCGACTTTCCCAAGCTCCTCGACGGACTGAGATCGGTCTTCGAATTGATGATGGCTCAAAAAACTCTCGGATTTAATTGCCGCTTCGCGCCGGATCTGCCCCGCGCGGTATTCGGAGACGCGAAACGCATACGGCAAATATTGACGAACACGCTGAACAACGCGTACAAATACACGCCCAGCGGTTGGATAGACTTCATCGTCACCTCGGAGTCGGAGGATCTCGTGCGCTTTGAGATCAAAGATACGGGCATCGGGATCAAGGAGGACGACCTGCATCGTCTGTTCGGCGAATTCATCCAGCTCGACATCGTAAAGAATAAGAACGTCGCGGGTACGGGACTCGGCCTCGCGATCACGAAACGTCTATGCGAGATGATGAACGGCAAGATCGAGGTGAGCAGCGTATACGGAGAAGGTTCGTCCTTCGCGATCGCGTTGCCGCTCAAACGCGGAGATGAAAGCGATCTGCCCAAGGAATCGGAACAGTTGGAGAAATTCACGGCTCCGGGTTCGAAGGTGCTGATCGTGGACGATGTGGGGATCAATCTCGAAGTCGCGGAATACATGCTGGAACCGTTCGCAGTGGAATGCCATCTGGCGTCCGACGGGGAGGAAGCCGTGAAATGCGTCGTCGCCGAAAACTTCGACCTGATTTTGATGGATCACATGATGCCCAAGATGGACGGCATTGAAGCCACGAGAAGGATCAGGGGCATGGACACACCGGCAGCGCGGACGCCGATCGTCGCGCTCACCGCGAACGCTATCAGCGGCAATGAGAAGATGTTTCTCGACGCGGGATTTGACGGATTCATATCCAAGCCGATCGACGAATCCGCCCTGACGGCTGTCTTGTCGGAATTCCTGCCTCAGGAATTGATCATCAGAAAAGGCGCGGAAGAAGACGCGCCTTCGACATGACCGGCTTCGGCGATTCCTGTATGGTCTATTTTCTCAGTTCTAGCAATTTCTCCTTCAGTTCCCCTTCGATGCGGGCGAGTTCCGCTTCGGCTTCCGTGCGTTTTTGACGACCTTCGTCTTGTATGCGCACCACCTCGTCCAGGGTCTCCATCAGATTGCGGTTCGTCGTTTGCAGGGTTTCGATATCCACGATGCCGCGCTCGCTCTCCTTGGCCGTCTCGACTGAAGCGAGCTTTAATGTCTCTGAATTCTTCTTCAGAAGTTCGTTCGTCATCTCGCTCACTTCTCTCTGAGCCATAGCCGCCTGCTTCGAGTGTTCCACGCCCAATGCGAGAACCATCTGACTCTTCCAGAGGGGTATGGTGTTGACGAGGGTGGACTGTATCTTTTCGCCCATGAGCGTGTCGTTGTTTTGAATCAACCTGATCTGCGGCGCCATTTGAATGGATATGGACCGCGTGAGCTCAAGGTCGTGCAACTTTTTCGCGAACCTGTCGCACAGATTCGCGAGATCGTTGGCCGCCTGCGCGTCCTCCGGCAGTCCGCTTTGGTTAGCTCGTTCTCTCAACGCGGGCAATTCCGTCTCCTCGACATCTTTCAGTTTCTTTTTGCCCGCGAGGATGTACATCGTGAGTTCCTTGAAATAAACGACGTTTTGATCGTACAGCTTGTCGAGCATAGCGATGTCCTTCATCATCGTGATCTGATGTTGCTCGAGCGCTGAGACTATCTTGCCCACGTTTTGCTCCGTCGTCGCGTATTTCGCTTTCATTCCGTCGATCTTATTCGAGCCCTTCTTTAAGAACCCGAAAAAGCCCTTATCCTTCTCGCCGGCAACGTCGAAATTCTTCAATTCGACGACGAGTCCGCTGAGCATGGCTCCGATCTCGCCCATGTCCTTTGCGCGAATCCCCTGAAGAGCCGATTCGGAAAACGAACTCATCTTTGACTGCGCTCCGGATCCGTATTGCATTATGATCGAGGAATCATGAATGTCGATCTGCTCCGCAAACTTATCGACGCGCGCCCTTTCCTCCGGCGTGAGTTGAGTCCTCGACTCGATGTCGTATTGTTGCGCTGATACGGACGGCGGCGCGGGCGCTTCAGGAGCGCGCGGCGGATCCTCCGACATAGTCGGCTCCAATGTCAATTCGGGTTCTGTCGGGGTTCGTGGGAAATCATCGTTCATTTTGGCCTCCGTTCTCGCGAACGTCTACGCGTCGTCAGCGTCATCCGCGTTGATTTTATTGCCCGTCAGGCCTTCCTGCTCGAGCATTCGGTTGAGGACGTCTATGTCCGTAGCCACGTCCAAGGTATCGTGATGCGCCAAGTGTTCCAAAAAATTGTTGAACGCGTCGTCCACCGTATCCAAGGTCTTCTCGATCGCCTCTTTCGTCTCGACGACACTGCGCGGCTTGAACTCCATGCATTCGTATTCCTTATACTTCTCGACGAGTTTCAACGTGATCGGCAGATGGTAATTCATGAGCTTGCGCGTCTCGGGCAATTTCTCCGGATACTGTCCCACATAATCGAAGATGCGGCTCGTCGTCTTTTCGAGCGCCGAGAGTTTCAGGCTGATCCTCTCGCCCGGAAGCGCGAAATTGGCCGCCTTGATGCGCTCCAACATCGCGTACCCCTCCAACTTGAAGGCTTCAAGAGGAGCCGTATCCGGATCGTCGAGCTTTCGCTTGCGCTCAGCCTCTTCCTTCTTTCGCTCCTCTCGCAGACGCTCGGATTCGAGATACTGCCTGTAGGTGTCCTCGCCCTTGATGACGGCTGTCTCCTTTGTATCCAAACGCAGATCGAAGTGCAAAAATTTTTGCGCCTTCCGCAGATCTCGTTTGATGCGTTGCGGCGAAATGCCTAGTTCAGCGGCCATGTCTTCAAATCGAAGCACCGTCCTGTTGCCGAACAGCGCGCTGTATTCGCCCATGCGCGCGATGAGACGCCTCCTGCTAACTCCCTTCGCCAACAGGAAGATCATCGCGATCAGGCCGATGAGACAAATGAGTCCCAATATCGCAAAACCATTTTTGAAGAACCAAAACGTTCGAAAAAACACGAGAAACGCGACCGCGCCGAGAAAGAACAAACAAATGCCGACGATCCCGACCGCAATCAGAATCGTTGCGGACGCCGATGAATTTCTGGCCAATGCTCCGCTCCTTTCCTCTTCTCGACCCAAGCGCACACATATGCGTTTTTGCTGTTTTCATTATACGATAACGGAACCGCGGAAACAAGTGATTTTAAACAAATAGCGCAATCCGACGCATTGTTGACAACATCATGGCATGCCTGATCCTGAACAATGGCAATTCGCGGCAACTCGCTCGTCCGCGGTCGATTGGCAATGCGTCGCGGGAATCGGAATCACGGAGGATCAGCAAGCGAATCTGTTCACATCATTCCAACAAGCGGAAAACAGCACATCGCGCAAAGTCGGCGGCACGGGGTTGGGACTCGCCATTTCGAAACGCATCGCGGAGATGATGGACGGCCGGATAAATCTCAACGCCGTATCTTGCCGAAATCGATTTCTGAAAAGAGCAGGGATGCGACCATGAGCGCGCCGCCCAGGTAGTTGCGCGGCAGGAGTCTCTCGTTCGCAAAAATATGGGCGCAAGCGCCCGCGACGACGGGTTCCATCGCGAAGATCACACCCGCGCGCACGGCGCTCGTCCACTGTTGCGCGACGCTCTGAAACACGAACGCCGCCGCCGAGCAAAACACAGTGAGCAGGATCAATGCAATCCATACATTCGCGCTCGAAGGCAGGTCGATGAGTCCGCGCTCCGGCCTCTCGAGCAGCACGGCGATGATGAATGCGAATGCGCCGAGAAATCCCTGTTGACAGACGCCGACCTGCAACGCGTTCACCTCGCGGTCTCGCACGGCTCTCTCCGTCAGCAGGAGATGCACGGAATTTCCAAACGAGACCGAAAGGCACAGGACATCGCCGGGATTGATCGTCAATTCGTCCGAGAGCGTCAGCAACGCGATCCCGACGACGCAGATCGCGGCGCATATCATGAGCCTCCGCTCCGGTTTCTTCTTCAGCAGTACGATCGAGATGGTCGGCGTAATGATCACCGCAAGTCCGCCCAAAAAACCGGCGTTGGAAACGCTTGTGTTCATCAGCCCGTAACTTGCCGCAACATAGATGAATACGAGAAGTCCGGCCAACAGGGCGCTGTATTTCAGCGTCGCGCGACTCGGACGCCGCATTTTCGGGAACAGCACGATGAAGGTTAAAGCGAATGAGAGAATAAAGCGCACCGCCGTCAACGTAAAGGGGCGCAGTTCCGCAAGAACGACATCGTTGAGAAAGTACGACGCGCCCCAAAAAACCGTCGTGACGCCGATGAGAACGTCTCCGACGCGCCGCCGATCGGCGGTTTCGCCGTTCAAGTCTTCCGCTTGCCGCCGGCGTCCGCGGTCGATGCTCGTACACCCATGTTCTTTTGCAATTGCATCTCCTATCCTCTCTCGCAGAGCCGTTTTCGGCAAGAAAACATTCTTCGAGGGTTTCGCGCGAAACCCTCGAAGA
>JAIRTJ010000136.1 GCA_031254995.1 Eubacteriales Family XIII. Incertae Sedis bacterium | reverse complement strand
TCGCGGAGGGCGGGATCGAAGCAGGGAAGGCAGGCATAGACTTGATACCGGGCATAGAGATCACCGCCGATTCGGAGCGAGAGCAACATATACTCGGATATTTTTTCGACATCGACGAGGTCGCGTTGTCGCGGATGCGGAAGACTCTGCTAGATATGAGGCGCGAGCGGGTGTCTCGCGTCCTGGCCTATCTGAACGGATTGGGCGTGAGCATCGATTTCGAAGAGATCGCCGCGCGCAGAGAGAAAGCCTATATAGGAAGGCCTCATATCGCGGAGGCGGTTGTGCGAGCCGGTCGCGCGAGGGACATTCGAGAGGTGTTTGAACGCTATTTCACGGGCGCGGATTTTCGAAGGGCGGATCGCCCCAGACCCTCCGCGCGCGAGAGCATAGAGATGATTCGCGCGGCGGGCGGCGCGGCTTCGCTCGCCCATCCCCATACACTGCGCCTGTCGAACGAGGATTTGGAGCGGGCGATCGAAAAGCTCCAAGATCTCGGATTGACGGGACTCGAATGCCATTACGGGACATACGAGCGATCCGTTCGCGACGCGTATTGCCGCATAGCGGAAAAGCGCGGACTTGCGATCACCGGCGGATCCGACTTTCACGGGCCGGTCATCCGTCCCGGCGTCGAGATCGGGACGGGGTATAAGGGTCTGCTGGATTTCAACGACCTCGGTGTCGCCGAAAGGTTACGGGCCGTTACCTTTTCGTAACGGTTGCGCGGGATTTCCGCGCTCCGATGCGTCGTCCGCGCTCGCGCTTTTTCCTTAAAACACCATATGCAAAGACCGCCGTTAGCAAGTGCGAAACGGCGTTTTTTCGGCTCGAAAAGCGAGTTCGCATGCTTTTGAGGGTCGTTCTTTTTTGCGAGAGTTCCTTTTGTGGCACAGATCATGCGTACAGCTTGCGAGGGCCGCGCGCTTTGTGCTGCGCGACGGCGTTCGGCCCTGTGCGGATACGCGCGCCGCGCCGCGCGATGTCCGCTTGCCGGCGAAAATACGGAAGGGCGATGGGCTCGGCCTCGTCCTCTCGAACGAAAAGATCGGAGGAAATCATGTACGAAACAAGGGAACGGTTTAAATCATTCTACTATCTGGGGCAGGAATTGCCGGAGATTACATTGAATCCCAAGAAGACCGCGCTGTTGATCGTCGATATGCAGAACGAGTTCGTTCTCAGGGATTTCGGCGAGGCGCTTGCCTTCAAGGAGATGGGCATATGGGACAGTTGGATCCCGTTCCATGATCGCTTGGACGATTTGGTGATTCCGAACACCGTGAAATTGCTGGACTTTTTCAGGAGAAGCGAGATGCCGGTCACCTACGGGCGAATTGCCTGTTATCTCGAGGATGGGGAAGATCGCTCGCCGGTGCAAAAGACGGAGGGATGGAACGGGATGTTGCTCCACGTCGACAGCAAGAACGCGCAGATGATCGACGAGCTTGCGCCGCGCAAGAACGAGGTGGTAGTAAACAAGACGACGGACAGCGTCACGACGGGCACGAACTATCTGCAACTGCTCAGATTCATGGGGATCGAGACCGTGGTGGTCACGGGCATCGTGACCGATCAATGCGTCGCGTCCACGGTTCGGGGCTTGGCCGACGACGGCTTCAAGGTGATATGCGTCGAGGATTGCTGCGCGGCGGGTTCCATGGAATTGCATGATGCCGAGTTGAAGATCATGAACGTCATCTACTGCGATGTGCTGAGCGCGGCGGAAACGATGGAGGTGATAAAAAAGAACATGTAGACGGTAAAGCGGTTATCCGATTTTTGCGATGCGCGCCGATTGAATACACGGCGCGAAAAGGAGATTGCATATGAAAACAGATGTAAAAATCAAAGAACCATCACTCTCTAGGGGAATGGGCTTTTGGCAGATTTGGGCCGTGGGGGTCGGCGCCGTCGTCGGAGACGGCGTGTTTCTCTACATGGCGGACGGCATCACCGTCGGCGGGCCGTCGGCGCTCTTGGGCTTTTCGGTCGCCGGCCTTATTCAAATGCTGTTGATGCTGTCGATGGGCGAGATCTCGGTCGGTATGCCCAGCGCGGGCGCCATGTCCGTCTGGGTCGATAAGTATCTGGGGAAATTCTGCGGCCTGCTCTCAGGCTTGACGTTTTCCGTGGGTTGGGTCGTCCTCGGCGGTTCCATCAGCGTGGCATTGGGTCGGTTCTCTTGCTATTGGTTTCCGAATTTGGATTTAAATGTCGGCACCATATTGTTCGCAGCGCTATTCTTTTCATTATTTATCGTTATGAACATCGCGGGCGCGTCCATCGCAGGGAAAGGGCAGCTGTTCTTGGTCGTGATTTTGGTCGGCATCATGATCGTCTTCGGTGTCGGAGGCGTGATAAAGGGCGTGAATATGCAGAATTTCGTCCCGTTCATGCCCAACGGTTGGCGTGGAATGACGTCGGTCATCCCCATCGCGACCTACGCGTACATGGGAGCCTGTTGCCTGTGTACGGCGGGTTCGGAATGCAAGAAGCCCACGGACTTGGGCAAGGCTCTCGTCTGGTCGAGCATCACGTTCATCGTCGTGTACACATTGGCGCTTTTCGTGGTTCTGGGCATCACGGATTGGCGCGACGCGAGCATGGACGTGTCCCCCTTCACCGTGGCGGCCGAAATGCTGTTCGGATCCGTCGGAGGTCAGATACTCAACGTCGCCGCGTGGATCGCGGCCGCGACATGTCTGATCATGGGAACGATCTACACGCCTTCGAGGATATTCTACGCCATGGCGTTGGACGGATATTTGCCGAGGAAATTCGCGAAGATCAACGCGAGGACAAAGACTCCGGTCTTCGCCATCGTCGTCATTTGGGTCGTCGGCATACTCGGCATCGTAGCCGCTCATTTCTTCGGCGCAACCGATTTTTACGTGACATTGAGCAATCAAGCGGTCATCGCTTGGATGTTCTCGTGGATATTCGCCATCATCTCGGGGATAAAATTCCGGTTGGAATTGGGGCCTGAGCGGATTCGCTCGGAAGTCGGTTGGAAGCAACCGCTGTTTCCTCTCATCCCCATCGCCGCGCTTATCAGCTGCGTCTACGTGCTGTATCTGAGCTTCTACGATATATGGCAATTCGTCGGCTTCGGCGTGTGGTTCGGCTTGTATCTGATCTATTATTTCACGATCAGTCGAAAGATCAAGCAGGGCAAGGCGAAAAAGGAATCGGTATTTTAATGAGCCGATCCTGAATAACATACGGGGCCGCGCTCTACGCGCGGTTTCGTTTTTTTGCGGCGACGCACGGATGCGAGCGGAAAGCGACCGAAAACGAGACAGCGAAGCGAAAAGAAATGGTGGCGTCGCGTGCCGCGAGGAGTGTATAATATCAAAAAGACGGAGAAATACGGCAACACAGGAGAGGCAAGAACGGAGCTCCGGCCTTCCGGTCAGGCGTTTCGCGTCGCGCCGGCGGCGAGAAGATCATTCCCTCTGCAATTACGATATGAAAACTTTTGTCAGCAATAACAGAAAGATATTTTCAATTTTGGAAAAAATTAAAACGGCGGCGCCGACGGATATGACCGTGCTCATCACGGGGGAGAGCGGTACGGGCAAGGAGATATTGGCCGACCGCATTCACTGTCTCAGCGATCGCGCGGATAAGCCGTTTATCAAGGTGAACTGCGCGGCGCTTTCGCAAAACCTGCTCGAAAGCGAATTGTTCGGGCACGAAAAGGGCGCGTATACGGGCGCGGACAGGACGCGCAAGGGGCGATTTGAGATGGCCGACGCAGGGACGATCCTCCTGGACGAGATCGGCGAATTGCCCTTGAGCGCGCAGGCGAAATTGCTCAGGGTTTTGGAGGAGAAGGAGGTCGAGCGCGTCGGAAGCTCTGCGACCATTCGCACGGATTTTCGGCTCATCGCCGCGACGAACAAGGATCTGCGAAGCGAGGCGACGCACGGTCGATTTCGCCGGGATTTGCTCTATCGCATCAACGGGTTCTCGGTGGAACTGCCGCCGCTCAGGGAACGGCCGGAGGATATCCTGCCGCTCGTCGAATTTTTCGCGGATCGATTCGGCGCGAAAATAGGCAAGAGGAAGCCCGTTTTGACGCCGGCGGCCGAAGAAGTTCTCCTCTCCTACGCTTGGCCGGGCAATGCGCGCGAACTCAAGAACGTCGTCGAACTCTTGGTCGTCATGCGCGGCGGCGAAGAAGCGAGCAAGGAGGATCTGCCGGATGATCTCAGGGAAAAAAGGAGCGGCGCTCGCGCATTTTCGGGGAATCCCGCAGGACTCGCATTTGGCGGCGACGTTTCTGCGTGGGTGCGAGAAGGCGTGACGCTGCGAGAGGCGAGAAGGCGATTCGAAAAGGAATACATCGTCTGCGCCCTGGCGAGAAACGCGCAAAACGTGACGCGAACCGCCGAAAAACTCGATATCGCCAAAAAAAATCTCTACAGGAAGATGAAGGACTGCGATATCGCGTTCAATCTCTCTTCGTTGCGATCCGCGACGGACGGCTGACTGCGCAAAACGCGAGGCGCCGATCCGAGATTGCGGCTCAGACAGGCGCTGACGCGCGCACGCCGATTGACACGCGGCGCCCTTTCTGTATAATGGAAAGGCGGACTTAAATTCGGCGCGCGCGGTCGTTTGTCGTTTTTTCAAGGCGGTTTCAACGGAAGGAGAACGATTATGGGAATCGATTTAAAGGGACGCAGCTTTTTGACGCTGATGGATTTTACGCC
>JAIRTJ010000094.1 GCA_031254995.1 Eubacteriales Family XIII. Incertae Sedis bacterium | reverse complement strand
CGAACAATCCGCGAAGAAGGTCGCGGCGCTCGACAGGCGCGTCCTGAGTCCGCTCAGACCGCACGCGCTCATATGGCGGCTCGCCGCCCTGTGGGATTGGAGTCTGCGCGTCGCGAAGCGCACCGCCGCGCGTTTCCTGCCCGGAGTCTATCTCGCGCTTCGCAACCGACGCATTCGCGCGCTCGCCGATTGACGTCAGGCCGTTTCGCGGGATCGATTTTTTCGAACAGAAGCAACAAAATCGCGCAGATGAAGTCGGACTTCAATCTGTAACGCGTTTGTTACATGTTTTCTACAATTCGCGAAAACGCTTTCTTTCGCCCCCGAGCCTTGTTATAATATGTTTGCGGTCTCAAATTCGACGTTGCGGTTCGGCGGATACATCCGGAATCGTTTGACATATGCGATTTTTTTATCGCGTTGTCGATTGAGGTTGCGACACAAGCACGAGAGGAGCGGTAATTTTGACGGACAAGCGCAAGGAGGACGAAGTCGAAAAAAGGGAAATAGAGGATTTTTTCGACAAGTTCAACGAAATCGAAAAGGATTTCAAACGCAGCAGCGAAAAGATTCGCGCGGAGTCAAATTTTTCGGATATCAGCGCGAAAGAACAGTTGAAGAGCGGGCACGATCCGATCGTCGCTAACAGAGCCGAGCGCTTCGGAAAGAAGGGCGAACAGACGCCGAAGGAGACCTTATTTTCGGATTCCGATCTTTCTGCGGATACCGAGGCGAAGAAGGAGGCGTCTGCGACGGAAGGCGCGAAGGCCGATTTTTTGCGTGCGAAAGACGACGCGAAGACCGTGTCGTCCGAGGAGGGAATCGGCGGCGCGTCGGTCGTCTTTGAGAGGGCAAAGGAGACAGCTTCCGATCTCGCGCGGCGCGTGAAGAAAGTTGCGGGACGCGAAGAAAATGTTGAAACCGAGAGCGACGAGAAGGAGAGTGGCGAGCTTATGACGAGCATTTCCGCAACCGCAGATGAGTTGCCGAACATACGTTCGGACATTTCGAGCGGATACGGGACGGACGGCGAAGCGAAAGGGCGCGTCGTATCCGAGAACAGAACGAGAGACGCCGCAGCGACTCGTTCTCGTTCTTCCGCGTCCGGGCGCGGGGTCGCCTCGCGGACGCGAAAAGGCGGAGGGGCGAGCGGCGGCGGTCGGCGAAAAAACGGCAGAAAGAAACGCACGGCTCTCAAGACGATCGTCACGACCCTATTTCTCATCGCTCTCGTCTGCATGGCTGTGGGCGTTCTGTATGTATACAGCGTCATCAAGGATGTGCAGGAGGTGGATCCGGGCGACATCAACTCGCGGCTCCGGCTAGCGTCTACGATGTACGACGATGAGGGAAACGCGATCAAGAACATCTACATCAACGACGTGCAGCGAACCCTCGTCAAATACGAGCAGCTCCCCGAGCATCTGAAAAATGCCTTCATCGCCATCGAGGACAAGACCTTCTGGACGCATCAAGGCTTCAATTTCGTGCGCATGCTCGGCGCGGTCAAGGAAAGCATCTTCGACGGCGGCAGGATCAGCGGTACGAGCACCATTACGCAACAATTGGCTCGAAATATCTGGCTCGTGGAAAAGAAGAGCGTTCGCGACATCAGCCGGAAGTTGGAGGAGGCTTATTATACGGTTCAACTCGAAAAGAAACTCGGCAAGGAAGAGATACTGACGGACTATCTGAATACGATTCCGCTGGGCAAGAGCAGCTACGGCGTCCAGACAGCCGCGCGATCGTATTTCGATAAAAACGTGGAGGATTTGACGCTCATCGAATGCGCGGCCTTGGCCTGCCTTCCCAAGTCTCCCGGGGAATACTCGATGATTCAGACGGTGGACAAGGGAACCGTCGCGGCCGACGATCCGCGTCTGTTGCTCTCAGGGGAACAATACGACTATCTGTACAACGACAAGATCGAAGTCCGTTTAAAATTGGTCTTGAGCAACATGTTGGAACAGGGATTGATCACGCAGGCGGAATACGACGAGGCGTCGGCGGAAGTTCTGCGCGACCACCTGCATCCCACGGAGGAATCGACGAACAGCACGGCGTCCTTCTTCGTCGATTACGCCATCGACAACGTGGCGGAAAACCTGCTGAAGGCCTATCCCGAACGATACGACAATTTCGAGCAGGCGTTGCAGATGGTCTACACGGGAGGTTTGAAGATACACACGACGCTCAACACGAATTTTCAGAATATCGTAGCCGACGAATACGCGAATGACAAGAATTTCCCGGCCATCGTTAAACTGCGTCGCGACGCCAACCGCAATGTCTTGGACGAGAAGGGAAATCTCATCCTCTATCGCTATGAAAACATGTTCTCCGAGGACGGAACTTTCACATTCGCCCCTAACGAAGCGCAGCGACTCGAGGACGGAAGTCTCCTGTTGCTGAAATCGACGAGCGAAAACCCCGTTCGGTTGGCCTATTACAATACGACGGTAGGCAACGAAAAAGAGGTGAGCATGGAGTTTCGCGCATTCTATCTCATCGACGAAAACGGAAAACTGTTCACGGTTCAGGGCGGCGTCGTCGGCATACCGCTCGAATACAAGACGATGCAGGAGGACGGAAACGTGATCCTGTCCGCGAAATTATTCGAGGACTATCCTTCCGTGTTCGTGTTCGGCGAGGACGGAAGCGTCTCTATTCCCGCGTCGAGCTATACGCTGAGGCAGAAGGTGATCCAGCCCCAGTCGGCCACGGTCATAATGGAACACGCGAACGGTCACATAAAGGCGCTCTACGGCGGCCGCGACATCACGGGCGAACGGAACTTCAACAGGGCGACGAGTCCGCGACAACCGGGATCCACGATGAAGCCCATCGGCACATACGGGCCGGCCATTCAGATGAGCGCGGAGAAGATGCCCGTCACGAACGGCGAGGAATCCTACGGCAAATACTGGTCGCCGCTCAGTATCATCGTCGACGCGCAGATGGAATACGGAGGCAATGTGTGGCCCGATAACTGGTACAGCGGCTTCCGCGGCCCAACGACATTTCGTCAGGCGATCGAGCAGTCCATGAACGTCACGGCGGTCAAGGTTCAGCTGAGCGTCGGAGCGGAGCGATCCGTCGATTTCTTGAAGAAATTGGGCATCACGACCATCGTCGAGGAGGGGGCGGACAACGATATGAGTCCCGCGCCTTTGGCTTTGGGCGCGTTGACTCGGGGAATCAAACCCATCGAACTCACTGCCGCCTACGGCGCGTTTGCGGAGTTGGGCGTTTTGACGAAACCCATCGCATATACGCGGGTTCTGGATCGAAACGGAGAAGTTCTTTTGGAGGGGACGCCGGAGCAATCCCAAGCCATGGATCCCGGGACGGCTTTCATCATGAACGACATGCTGAACTCGACGGTCAATAATGGGATCGCGAGCAGGGCTTCCATACCGGGCGTGCCCGTAGCGGGGAAGACGGGGACCGCAGCCGAAAACCACGACGCTTGGTTCGTAGGCAATACGCCTAAGTATTCCGCGTCGGTTTGGATCGGCAGCGATTTCGACTTGGAATTGTCGAGCGGTTCAGGAGCCTCGTTGGTTCTCTGGAACAAGATCATGCGCCGCGTCATGGAAGGGCAGGAAGGCGGCAGTTTTCCGGGGCCGCCGGCGAATGTCGTCACCGCGACGGTCAGCGGAAAAACCGATTATTTCATCAGGGATACGGTGCCTGAAAAACTCATGTTCGGCACGGAGGAAGCGACGATTTGTCTGGAGACGGGATATCTTGCGACGCCTTGGTGCAGGCATACGGAAACGCGCGTATACGATTCTCTCGGCGGCGAAAGCGGACCTGCGCCAACATTTTATTGTTATCGCCACAATATCAGCCCCGGGCAATTTCCGATCGATCCGGTGCAACAACTGGATACCTCCTTCGATCCAAACAAGCCTGAAAAAGAGGAGGAAGAGGAGGAAGACGCG
>JAIRTJ010000061.1 GCA_031254995.1 Eubacteriales Family XIII. Incertae Sedis bacterium | reverse complement strand
GCGCGGATATTGTGACGCATTCTCTTACGAAATACATGGACGGACATGCGGTGCAGGTGGGCGGCGTCGTCGTGGATTCGGGAAACTTCGATTGGAACAACGGAAAGTTTCCGGGGTTGACGGAGCCGGACGATTCATACCACGGCGTCGTGTATACGAAGGATTTCGGCAGAGCGGCATTCATCGTGAAAGCGCGGACGCAATTGATGCGAGACATAGGCTTCAGCCCGACCGCGCACGCGGCATTTTTGACGAACTTGGGATTGGAGACGTTGGCGTTGCGCATGGAAAGACATTGCGAGAACGCGTTGAAGGTCGCCGAATTTTTGCAAGACCACCCCACGGTGAAGCGCGTGAGCTATCCGGGTCTGCGGAACGACCCGTATTACGAACGCGCGAAAAAATATCTGCCGAAAGGCGCGAGCGGCGTGCTGTCCTTTTGCGCAAAGGGCGGCAGAGAGGCCGCCGCAAAGTTCCAGGACAGCCTGAAGCTGGCTCGGATCGTCGTGCATGTGGCTATGGTGCGCACGTGCGCACTTTATCCTGCGGGATCGACGCATCGCCAGATGACGGACGATCAACTGGCGGCGGCAGGCATCACGCCGGACCTGGTTCGTCTATCCGTCGGAATAGAGAATGCGGACGATATCATCGCGGATCTGGAACAGGCATTGGATCGAGTGTGACGCACCTCGAGTGTGACGCGGCCGGGTCGCGCCACCCGCAATGCCTTGACAGACCGGCGAAACACAGGTATAATCTTCTTGCCGCTTAGAATTGTTCGGGTGACCGTTCCGGGACTCAGATCGCCGGAGTGGCGGAATTGGCAGACGCACCGGACTTAAAATCCGGCGATTTGAAAAAATCGTACCGGTTCGACCCCGGTCTCCGGCACCAAAACGAACGAGGGGAAGCTGAGGAGTACAGGGGTACGCGAGGCGAGCCGATGTGAGCGGCAACGAAGGCTGACGCAAAAGAGACAAGCAGAAAACTGCGCAGGATGTTTTGTGCAGGTACGGTGCAGACGACTGAACGAGGAAGGCGCGTACACGGACGTACGTAACTGACGAGTGAAGGAGGATAAGCCGCAGATGTGCAAAAGAGACAAGCAGGAGATGACGCGGGGTAGAGCAGTTGGTAGCTCGTCGGGCTCATAACCCGGAGGTCGTAGGTTCAAGTCCTTCCCCCGCAACCATGATCGAATTACCCTTGAAGATTGCTGAAACATCGGCGGCTTCAAGGGTTTTTCATTATAATAGTTGATCCGACTGTTTTGTTCACGCGAAAAGCGTATTCTTGTTTCGTCTTCAGACAATACTGAACAATTATGAACGTTTTTCAACAAGTGTTGCGAACATTTGCTCTCGCCGGGCTTCCCGTGAACGATTCATATTGTTCACAAAATCCACGAATTGCAAGGAACGCGCTTGTTTTTCGCGCGTGCAAGGCGGGCGGGCATGAAAATTGCTTGTATTACAAATATAATGGATAATTGCGAGCATTCCCGAGGATTTTGTTTGAAGAAAGAATGGGGGAGCGATGTTTGCTTTACAAAAATACGCGGTCGGCGAGGGCAATGTCAGACTGACCGAGGTCGAACGACCGAAGCCGGGTTCGAAGGATGCGCTTATCAAGGTGAAGGCGTGCGGCATCTGCGGAACGGACATACATATCTATAAGGACGACGCATTTCCCTTTAAGCCTCCGGTGATTCTCGGACACGAGGCGTCGGGCGTCATAGAGGAGCTTGGGGCGGATGTCGACGGTCTGTCTATCGGCGATCCCGTGATCTCGGAGACGTATTATTACACGTGCGGAGAGTGCGTCTATTGCAAGACGGGGCGCGCAAATCTCTGCGAGGCGAGATATTCGATCGGGAGCGGGGCGGACGGCGCGATGGCCGAATACGTGAAGGTTCCCGCGAAAAATCTCCACCTGATTCCGAAAAACATTTCGTTTGTCGAGGCCGCGCTCACGGAGCCTCTGACCTGTTGCGTGCACGCCGTGTTCGAGAAAGCGACGCTCAAGCCGTCCGATACGGTTTTGCTGAGCGGGCCCGGCGCGATCGGGTTGTTGTGTCTGCAGGTCGTTAAGCTCTTTGGATGCAGGGTCGTCGTGACGGGGACGAAAAAAGACGAGGAAAGACTCGAGATCGCTCGTGAGTTGGGAGCGGATCTCACGCTCTATGCGGAGGACTCCGACACCTTGCGGCGCGTGCGGGAATTTCACGGCGGACCTGCGACCGCGTTTGAATGCTCAGGCGCCGTACCCGCGACGGAATTCTGCCTCGAGACCCTGCCGAAAGGCGGGCGTTATGTGCAGATAGGCTTGCCCGCAGCGCCTACGCCTGTCGATTTGAATTCGGTCGCTCTGAAGGAGCTGACCATCACGGGAGCGTTCGCCACAAAGCCGATATGGTGGCTCAAGACGATCGACTTGATGAGCGAAGGGAAGATAAACCTGAAAAGGGCGATTACTGATATATACAAACTTTCCGATTGGGAAAAAGGATTTCAGGATCATATTTCAGGTAAAGGCGTCAAACATGTATTCGATATAGAACTCGGATTGTGAAATTTTTAACAATTGGCATTGACCGCATGTTTCGTTGAGGAGGAGGTATTTCTATGAAAAAGTGGGTTCATCATGAGCGAGAAGGCGAAGTGACGCAGATGGTCGGTCGCCGGGTCACATGGATACAGACGAACGAAAATACGGGGAGCAAGTATTCGCAGGTATGCACCTGCGTCTACGAACCGGACGCTCGCGCAAAGCCCGCGCACGCACACCCCGACGGTGAGGAGACCGTCTACGTGATCAGCGGATCCGGGCGCGCGAAGATCGGAGACAATCTCTATGACATCGAGCCGGGATCCGTCGTCTTTTTCCCGCAAAACGTCCCGCACATGCTCTGGAATACGGGTAATGAGGATCTTTCGATCGTCTGTTTTTACGCTCCCGTCGAAGAGTCGCGAGGTTACGCGTTTTACGAGGATTTCGATTTCCCCGAGTTCAGCGAAGCGCGTTAGGGAAGCGACCGGACAAAATGAAATTATCGTTTAATGAAGCGACGACGCGCGAGTGTTCAAATCTCGAAACCGATTTGGAACTGTGCGAAAAGGCGGGTTTTGATTTCATTGAAATTCGCTTCGATATGTTGCGCGAATATTTAAAGAAGCATACCGTGCGGGAATTAAAGGAATTCTTCGATACGCATCGCATCAAGCCGCATGCGTTCAACGCGGTGTACGTGTTTGACAGCTTCCTCGCCGAGGGGCGGGAAAAGGACGATGCGCGCGAAAAACAGACGATGGATGATTTCATGCTCGGTTGCGAAGTCGGTCAAGAGATCGGGTCGCAATATCTGGTCGTCGTGCCCGACCTCTTTCGCGAGGCGCCGAATGCGCGTCCTTACATCAATACGCGCGAGAACATCAACATCGACACGGTGCGGATCCTCGAGGCGCTTTCGGATATCGCGGCCGATTACGGAATGAATCTTGGTTTGGAACCCGTCGGCAGCTTGGGGTGCTCGGTGAAGACGATCGAACACGCGTGGGAGATCGTCCGCATGACGAACCGCGAAAACGTGGGGCTTACGGCGGATTGTTTCAATCTGTATCTCTACGCGAAGCACAACGATTTTTCAGACATGAAACCGGTGGATCTCGACAAGATATTCATCGTGCATGTCAACAACGCGGACGACAAGCCGATCGGCGTGCTCTCGAACGCCGACAGACGGTTTTGCGATTCGGGCGTCATCGATCTGGAAAATTACATCGGGACATTGAGGGATATGGGCTATGACGGAATGATTTCCGTCGAGGTATTTCGACCTGAATACTGGGCACAGCCCGCGGAAAAGGTGATTTCGGAGGCGTATCGGACGACGCGCGATGCTGTGGCGCGCTACGGACGTCTGTGAGAAAGGCGAAGCGCAATGAA
>JAIRTJ010000060.1 GCA_031254995.1 Eubacteriales Family XIII. Incertae Sedis bacterium | reverse complement strand
GGACGATGACGGCAATTCCGCGAGCGCAAGGCGAGTCGTCGTCGTAAACGACGGGACGTACGCCGTCGGAGAGAAATACATCGTGAAGGCCGCAAGCTTTGCGATCGCGAAGAAGGACGTCGCTTTGACGGAGAGATCTCGCATAGAGCAGATCAAGGAAAAGACCGGCGCGGATGCGTGGGAAATCAACACGCTTCGGAATGAAAACGTCGTTGTCGTCGATACGGGCGGATATGCGCCCATGTCGGGACTCTATCGGTTGGAGATAGCGGCGGAATCCGAAAAAACCGAGATACGAAGGGTGAAGGCATTGGTTCTTGACGAAGAGATGCTCGCGGAAGGGAAATCGTACTATATCGCAGGAAATTCCGTTAGGATGAACACGACCGAGGACAAAACCCGTCCGGACTTGGTGAAGCTCGCAAACGTAAGGGCTTTCGCGAAAGACGACGATCTGACGCCGGGGAGTCCGTCGCTCGAAAAATACACCGGAAAATTCGACGGAACGCCGGGTTCGTACAAAGCGACGTTCCGCGTGAGCGAGGAACCGGAGACGAAGTTGGAGAACGTCGATATCGTCGTCGACGACGGAATCAAACCGTCGCTGAAGGTGACGACGCCTATATCCATACCCCTCGGAAACGGAGGCAATCCGTTCGACTACGAGCAGGGCGTAAAAGCCGAGGATGTTGAGGACGGCAAAGCGGGACTGATTCTCAAGGTCGTGTATTCCGGGACGGTGAACAAGGATAAGGCAGGCGTATATAAGGTTATTTACAGCGTGACGGATTCCGATCGCAACACGGTGACGGCGACAAGGGCGGTAGTCGTAGACGACGGAAACTTTGTCACAGACGCCCAATACATTCTTTACGCGACCGATTTCGCCGAGAGTGTCATGGAGATCGAAGGCGGCGACAGCGAAATAATGGGTCTGTCGAAGGCCAAGGCTTGGACGTCAGAAGGCATCCCCCTCGGCGCAAAGGTCGTCCGAGACGGCGGATATCGAAAGAGCGGCGGGACATATCGCATCGACATCGGCGCGGACGCGACCGGAGCGACGCTGAAAAAGGAGATCGAGGCTGATATTGCGGCACGGGTGTTCATCATCGGCTTCAACAAGAACGGCGCGGACGCGTACGACGGCCCGTCGCAGATTTCGGTGAAGGAACCGGCTGTCGAAATAGACAAATTGCCCGACACCCCTTCGAGGGAAGGATACATTTTTAACGGTTGGAATACCGAAGCTTCGGGCGCCGGCCTGATGTTCAACGCGAAGACGAGCGTAAGAAACGACATCGAGGTCTACGCGCAATGGATTGCCAAAACTTACACGTTGTCCTTCAATGCCAACGGCGTCAACGTGCGAGTCCCGAACGCGCAGACGGTGGCCTTCGACCGACAGGCCCTTCCCGTACTCGACCCCGCACATCCCGAACTGACGTTCTTGGGGTGGAATACGGAGGAGGAAGGGATAGGAGTCCAATGGGAGTTTGCAACGATGAAGATGCCTGCGCGCGATGTGATCCTGTACGCGCAATGGGGCGAGCGCGACGCGCCTCCCGCGCCGATCATCATACCGCCCGCTCCCGCGCCGGCTCCGCCCCCGCAGACAATCCTCCGCACGATCATCAACAACATCACGGAGGTCATAAGCCCGGAGCCGGAGGAGGAAATCGAGCAACCGGAACCGGAGCCTGCGGAGATCGCGCCGCAAGAAACGCCCCGATCCTCTTTCGAGCCGGAGGTCGTGTCGCAGGAATCAAAAGGGACATGGTCTCTGTTGAACCTGCTCCTGATTCTCATAGGCCTCGCGATAACGATAGCGGCGGCGATTTCCGCGATCAGAAATCGCTTCGAACCGGCGACGATGCGCGACAGACGCAGGATCGGACTCATCTCGGCGATCCTCCTGTCGGCGGTGAACGCGATGCTGTTCATCTCCACGCAATCGATATCGGGAGCTTCGATGGTCTGGTTTGACGATTACACGGTCGTGAGCGCGCTGATCTGCGCAGCGATCTTCATAACGACGCGATTCGCGGCCAAAGCGCGGAAACAGCCGGACTGAATCCGAGATACCCGATCTTTCGAACAAAAAGAGTCGAACCCGCTCAGGGGCGGCTCTTTTTCTCATTTTGCGCCGGAATTTGCAAACGCGGCGCAACGTGATATACTTTTTGAGGAACATCGTTGCGAAACAGAACGGAAAAAGCGGGCAACGACCCTATTGTCGCATCGGCGGAAGGATCGCGCAATCGCGGGCGAAGAGCAGTTCGCCTAAGGATGTCTGAGCGATTCATCGGCGGAAAAGAGGGAAAAGTGGAATACACGAAAGACACGAATTGGATTTACGCGACGGACGGAGCGGGAAACGTCGTCGCGGAGGTGACGTTCCCGAACGTTGAGGACGGCATCGTCGCGATCAATCACACCTTCGTGGACGAATCGCTCCGGGGACGCGGCATCGCGAACGAATTGATCTCGGAAGCCTATGACGCGATAAAAGGCTCGGGTAAGAAGGCCGTTCTCATCTGCCCTTATGCCGTGAAATGGTTTGCGGAGCGCCCCGAGAAAAACGACATCGTCGCGGAGTGAGCGCAAGCGGATCGAGCAGACGCAACACGCCGGGCGGACGACCGCGAAAATCGGTCGCGCCGCCGTTCGTTTCGCGCGCCGAAAGAGGATAAATCCATGGATATCTTGAAAGAACGCATCAAAAGCGACGGGGTGGCCGTCGGAACGGAGATCTTGAAGGTCGATTCCTTTCTCAATCACCGAATCGACGTGAGACTGTTCGAAGAAATCGGCGCGGAATTTCGCCGACGGTTTTCCGATGTCGCTGACAAGACGGACAAGATTTTGACCGTAGAAGCCTCGGGAATCGCCGTCGCGGCCTTCGTGTCGCGATACTTCGGCTATCCCCCCGCGGTGTTCGCGAAAAAGGAAATGCCGAATACGATGGACGAGGATTACTATTTCTCGGAGATCATGTCTTTCACGAAGATGAAGATGTCCTCCATCCGAATCGCGAAGAAGTATCTGCGCGCGGGCGAGCGCGTATTGATCATCGACGACTTTCTCGCGCACGGACAGGCGGCGCTCGGCCTCGTCAATCTCGTCGCGCAGGCGGGCGCGGAAATCCTCGGCGTCGGCATCGTAATAGAAAAATCCTTTCAAGGGGGCGGACGCAAGTTGCGCGCGAAGGGACTTCGCGTGGAATCCCTTGCGATCGTCGAAAAGGTCGAGGACGGAAATATCCTGTTCGCGCCATGATCCCAACCGGATCATCCTATGCGCGCCTGCAAAAAACGGGACGAGGAAGATGAACCGCGACAGAACATGACGCCCGGCGCGTGATCCGGCTGAGTTGCAAGCGCCGAGAGGGGTTCGGTACGCGCAAAATTTATGAAAAACAGCAATATGATGCAAAATAGCGGATCGTGTCTAAGGGGGCTTTACTGCGCCCCCTTTTTGATTTATAATATCCTTATCTCGCGAACGGAAAAGGATGCGCTCCAAAGAAGGTCTTTCCCCGGTATCGTTTCGCGTTCGCGGGCGACGGCGTTTCGTCGAGGATAAGAGGTTCAAAAAAGTTATACCCCGAAAAGGAAATTCAAGGAGGAAGGAACGGTATGAAGAAGAAATTTTTGATTGTTCTGCTTATTATGGTATTGGCCGTATCCATGGCCGCTTGCGGCAACGGAGGAAACGACGACGGCGGTGGAGCCGCCGACGACAACGGGGACGTATCAGCGGAACCTCTCACGGTGGGTTTCATCTATATAGGCGCGGTCAATGACGGCGGCTATACGCAGGCGCAACACGCGGGTACCATGGCCGCGAAAGACTACTTCGGAGATCAGGTCAACACTATCTGGTTGGAAGGAATCGACGATACGAACAAGCAAGCCGCGACGGACGCGGCAAAGCAGATGATCGATCAAGGCGCAAAGGTCATCGTCGGAACGAGCTTCGGTTTCGGTGAAGCGCTCAACGAGATGGCGAATTCCGGCGAATACGACGACATCACATTCCTCCATTTTTCGGGGAGTTACATCAACGATACGAACCTCGGCAATTATTTCGGCGCGATGGAAGAGCCGCGTTATCTCTCGGGAATCATCGCGGGCATGCAGACCAAGAGCAACAAATTGGGTTATGTCGCGGCCTATCCTTACACGGAGGTTCAAATCGGCATCAACGCGTTCGCTCTCGGCGCGCAGTCGGTCAATCCCGACGCGGAAGTGAAAGTCGTTTACATCAACAGTTGGTATGATCCGGCAAAGGAGAAAGAGGCCGCGGAAGCGTTGCTTTCTCAGGGCTGCGACGTGATCACGCAACATGCCGACACCGTGGGCCCGCAGCTTGCGGCGGCCGGCGAAGGCAAGTTTGCCATCGGTTACAATCTTGACAACAGCGCGGTCGAGGGTCTTGAAGACGCGTTCCTCACCGCTCCGGTTTGGAATCACGACATATTTCTCATCCCGACCATCCAGGGGATTATAGACGGGACGTGGACGCCCGAATCCTATTACGGAACAATGGCCGACGGGTATGTCGATCTTGCGCCGTTGACCAAGAATGTCGATGCGGACGCTGCGGCGAAGGTCGATGAGATCATGTCGGAGATCAAAGCGGGCGAATTCCCGATCTTTACAGGCCCCATCAAGGACAACGAGGGCAATGAGCGGGTCGCGGAAGGTAAGACGTTGAACAGGGCGGAAATCTGGGAGACGGACTATTTGGTTGAAGGCGTTACATCCGGCGAATAAAGGACTGTTCAATGATCGATACAGCGGCGATTCGGATGGAGAATATTACGAAATCCTTCGGCTCCGTCATCGCCAACGACCGAATCAATCTCACCGTGAACAACGGGGAAATACACGCGCTGTTGGGAGAAAACGGCGCGGGCAAAAGCACATTGATGAACATGCTGTCGGGGATCTATCGCCCCGACAGCGGTTCTGTGTTCGTAAACGGGGAGGCGGTCGAGTTTTCTTCCCCGCGCGATTCCATAAAAAAGGGAATCGGCATGATCCATCAACATTTCAAGTTGACGGAGGTAATGACCGCCGCGGACAACATCGTGTTGGGGCAGCGCGGCGGCTTTTTCACTAAGGAAGCGAATCTCGTAAAACAGATTGCGGAGATTTCCGACAGGTACGGTCTCGATATCAACCCCCGAAAAAAGGTCTACGAAATGTCCGTCGGGGAGAAACAGACGCTTGAGATCATCAAGGTGCTGTATCGAGGCGCGCGCATTCTCATCATGGATGAACCGACGGCCGTTTTGACGCCGCAGGAGATAGATAAGCTGTTTCGTATCATGCGAAACATGAAGGAACAGGGTTGCGCGGTGGTAATCATCACGCACAAGCTCAACGAAGTAATGGAAATAAGCGACAGAATTACCATTCTGAGGAAGGGACGCTCCGTCGATACCGTCCTCACGGAAGACGCGGAAATCCCGACGCTCATCGAGATGATGGTCGGGCGCAAGGTCGATTTGAAGTTGCGGAGAGAACCGACGGAGCGCGGGGAAGAACTCCTGCGCCTCGACGGGGTCACCGTCATAGACAGCGATAAGAAGGCGGCCTTGGACGACGTCGGTTTTTCGTTGCACGCATCGGAAATTCTCGGCGTGGCGGGCGTCGCGGGCAGCGGACAGAAGGAGTTGTGCGAGACCATCGCGGGATTGCAAGCCGCGGAGAAGGGGCGCATATTCTTCGGCGGCGCGAATATATTGGGCAAGTCTCCCCGGGAGATCATCAAACTGGGCATACGCATGGGCTTCATCCCTGAGGATCGCTTGGGCATGGGACTCGTGGCGTCCATGGACATCGTCCACAATATCATCTTGAAGGAATACCAAAATCAAAAGGGCATCGTCCTCAGGCGCAGACCCGGCGCCGAAAAAGCGCGGAGGATCGTCGAGCGTTTCGACATACAGACGCCAAACCTGTCGACGCCCGTCTCAAAACTGTCCGGCGGCAACATTCAGAAGGTGCTTCTGGGACGGGAGATCGATTCCGACCCCAAGGTACTCATCACTGCTTATCCCGTGCGCGGTCTGGATATCGGCGCGTCATATCGGATATACGACTTGCTGAACGAGCAGAAGCGCAGAGGCGTCGGCATCATCTTCATTGGAGAGGATCTGGACGTTTTGTTGGAACTCTGCGATCGCATACTCGTTTTGACGGACGGAAAGATTTCCGGGATCGTCGACGCGGCGCGAGCGACAAAGGAGGAAATCGGTTTCCTCATGACCGGAGGACGCATATGAAGGACGGAAAACTCTTTTCGATCGGTTCCGTCAAGGCGGTCAAACGAGAGGATATCCCGAAAAACCGTTCGGCGATAATCCGCATTTCCTCCGTGGCGTTGTCCTTGGTCTTCGCGGGAATCGTCCTGCTGTTTTTCGATTTAAACCCCTTCACCGTCTTCGCCACGATCATAGAAGGATCGGTGGGAAGCGCGTCGCGCGTGCAACAGACCATCGTCAAGGCCATTCCTCTTACCATCGCGTCGCTCGGCATCCTAGTGGCGTTCAAGATGAAGTTCTGGAACATCGGAGGCGAGGGACAAATCGTCATGGGAGCGCTCGCGGCTTCCTTCGTCGCGCTGAATTTCGGCGATGCGCCGAGGCCCGTTCTCCTTCTGCTCATGGCTGTCGCGTCCGTCGTCGCGGGCGGAATATGGGCTCTCATTCCGGCGGCGTTCAAGGCGAAAATGGGCACGAACGAAGTGATTTTCACGCTGATGATGAACTACATCGCCATCAAGTTCGTCACCTATCTGCAATACGGGCCTTGGAGGGATCCAAACTCCAAAGGTTTCCCAAAAATTCCTAATTTTAGCGAAAACGGACTGCTTCCGTCGCTGTTCGGCGTTCACATCGGTTGGGTGATCGCCCTGATTTTGACGGTCGCCGTCTATCTGTTCATCAATTACACGAAAAAGGGCTATGAGATCACCGTGGTAGGCGCGAGCATCGATACCGCCGGATACGCGGGCATGAATATCCCGTCCGTCATAATGACGGCGATGTTCATATCGGGAGGGCTGTGCGGACTCGTGGGCATGATACAGGCTTCCGCCATCGAAAAGACGTTGGTCTACGGCATTTCGGCCAATTACGGTTTTACCGCGATCATCACCACTTGGCTCGCGCGACTGAACGCTGCCGCGGTTCTCTTCGTCTGCATCGCTTTCGCGATGTTGTTGCAGGGCGCGTCGTTCATTCAGCTTGCCATGAACGTGCCCGCGGCCGTTGCCGGCGTGGTGCAGGGCGTCATCCTGTTTTTCGTGTTGGGCAGCGAGTTTTTCATCCGGTACAAGGTTCTGTTTACGAGGGGCAAGTCCGGTTCCTCGGAAGGAAAGGAGGCGCGCTGATGGTGAGTTTTCTCGCGGCTGCAGTGATTGCGGCGACGCCTCTGCTCTTCGCCACATTGGGAGAACTTATTACGGAAAAATCGGGCAGTCTCAATCTGGGCGTCGAGGGAATGATGCTCATGGGCGCGGTCATTGGGTTTTCGGCGGCATACGGTACCGGCAACCCCGGCATTGCGTTGCTCGGAGCTTTCGTCGCGGGCGGCGCGGGCGCGCTGCTCTTCGCGATAGTGACCGTATCGTTGCAGGGAAATCAGGTGGTCACAGGGTTGACGCTGACGATATTCGGGACGGGATTTGCCAGTTTCGTTGGGGACAAGATGATCGGCCTATCCGTGCCCGCGTCGGTTTTGGAGTTCTTCTCCGCGCGCAAGATTCCGATTCTCGGCGACATACCTTTCATCGGACCCGTGCTGTTTCGGCATGACGTGTTCGTATATCTCGGCTATGCGATGGTGATCGCGCTTTCGATCTATCTGTACCGGACGCGCGCGGGACTCAACATGCGAGCTGTCGGAGAAAACACCGCCGCCGCCGACGCGTCGGGGATCGCGATCACGCGACACAAATACGCGCACATCATCGTCGGCGGGGGATTATGCGGCTTGGGCGGCGCATATCTGGGCTTGGTCACAGTCCCGATTTGGCAGGCGGACGTGGTGACGGGTCGCGGATGGATTGCGGTCGCCTTGGTCATCTTCGCGTCGTGGAATCCGACCAAGGCCTTTTTAGGCGCCTTCCTGTTCGGCGCGCTGAGCATCTTGGGTCTCAGGCTGCAGAGCATGGGCATCCATATTTCCCAATATTTAGTCGATCTGTTCCCCTATGCGGCGACGATCATCATCGTCATCATCAGCACGCATAAAAACCGTAAGGAAGATCTTCCTCCCGGAAATCTCTCAGAGCCGTATTTCAGGGAGAGCAGATGACGGCTTCCGCTCGCGGCGGGAGGAATGATTCGAGACGATTGCGAAAGAACAAGGACGCGGACAATGAGAAGGAGCCGTAGGGTACAGCGCAACCTGAGGAGATATATCAGAAAGTACAACGCGACGGAGCCGAAGACCGCGGGAGCGATACGCTCCGCGCTCGCCGTTGCGCTCGCCGCGATTTTCGCGCTCGCGGTTCCCGTCTTCTCCGTTGTATTCGCGGCCAATGTCGTGTTTCGCATGCCGGACTTGTACAACTTTGACGTGGGCAGAACGGTGGTTGCCGATGAGATCGAATTGAACATCAAAACCGATGCCATCGGCGATCTCATTTCGGACTACATGTTTCACAAGACGGATTATTTTCAGGTGCGCGCCGAGTACCAAGGCCGCGAGAAACCCGTTTTTTCCATCAACGACGGCATGAACATGAGCCGTTATCGGAAATTGTTGGACAGGAGCTTCATCGTTCTCTGCGCGAGCGCGGTCTCGGGGGTCGCGATCTTCGTACTCCTGCGCAAGACCGGACGAAAGCGCGGCCTGCGCAACGGATATCGAGCAGGCATCGCCCTCTGCGCCTTGGCCTATCTCGGCATGGGGGAATTCGTGCGGAACGAGGGATTGAGAAGCACGTTGCTGCGCGTCCTGCTCAACGTGCGCCCGCAAAATACGGACGTCCTTCCCCTGCTCTTCGGCGAAGGCTACAGGCTGGGCGCGTTTATCGCGATCGTCGTGATTTCGGGGGTTATTGTTATTGTAGGATTTTCTGTCGTTCGTCTGTTTACGAAGGTGAACAAAATGTTTTAACGGAAGGAGAAGAGATCATGGTATATGTGCATTTTGCTGACGGATTTGAGGAGATGGAAGCGCTCGTGCCCGTGGACGCTTTGCGGCGCGCGGGAATCGAGACGAAGATGGTTTCAATCATGGGAAGGTTGAACGTGAGGGGGGCTCACGATGTCGAGGTAGCCTCTGACATCCTGTTTGAGGACGCGGATTACGATAGTTGCGAAATGATCGTGTTGCCGGGCGGCTCCGAAGGCGCTGATCATCTGCGCGCGCATGAAGGCTTGACGAAAAAAATCCTCTCGTTTGCGGATCAGGGGAAGAACCTGGCCGCCATTTGCGCCTCGCCCGCCGTCGTCTTCGGCAGTCTAGGCATATTGCGGGGGAAGAGAGCGACCTGTTATCCGGGACTGGAAAACGAGATGGAAGGCGCGATCAGAGCCGAGGGAAACGCGGTGAGAGACGGAAATATCATCACCTCAAGGGGACCCGCCACAGCTCCGGATTTCGCGTTTGCGCTCATCGAAATGCTGAAAGGCGCGGAAATAAAGGAAGAAGTCGCGGCGCGGATGCTGTACTGATGCGAAATCGGACATTGCGCGATGCGGCGAGGCATTTCGACCCATGCCTCGCCGCATCGCTTTTAAACGCACATTTCGCTGTGCGATGAAGATTCTTTAGAAATTGGTCTCCTGCAATTGGAAATACGCCTGCGGATGTTTGCACGCGGGACATTCATGCACGGCCTTCTTTCCCTCGTAGACGAATCCGCAATTGGAGCATTGCCATTTCACCGGCTCATCTCTCTCGAACACTTTGCCCGATTCGATGTTGGCTTTCAGCGCACGATACCTCTTTTCGTGTTCGGCTTCCACTTTCGCGATATTGTCCATTTGAATAGCGATCTCCTCGAAGCCTTCTTCGCGCGCGGTCTTCGCAAATTCGCTGTACATCTCAGTCCACTCGTACTTTTCGCCGTTTGCCGCGTCCTCGAGATTTTCCGGCGTGCTTCCTATGCCGTGAAAATACTTGAACCAGACTTCCGCGTGCTCCTTCTCGTTCCCCGCCGTTTCCTCAAAGAAATTCGCGATCTGTCGAAAGCCGTCCTTTCGCGCTCGAGCGGCGTAAAACGTGTATTTGTTTCTCGCCTGCGATTCGCCGGAAAAAGCGGTCTGCAAATTTTCGTATGTCTTCGTTCCTTTTAAGTCTTTCATGAATTTCCTCCTCTGTAAAACAAACTGATTGGGAGTCGCGAAAGCCGCGAGATCGCTCGCCTTTTTCCCGCTCCCGTCAACGCGGTCTTATTTGACACCTTTATTTTATATCTTTAACGGCCTCGGGTAAATCATTTTTTTCTCTTAATTTTAATTCCTATTGCCGTTCCTGTTCAATTCCCGATGAATTCCCGCAATATGGATTCGGCGGGGACGTTCGATTCGTCCTCGACAGGTCGGAAAAATCTCAAAAAATCGAGCAGGCGACAGGCGTCTCCGTATTCCGCATCCTCAGGTCGCACCTCGGAAAGGAGATGTTCGCAGTGAAGGCGCAGTACGGACAGTTCGTAGATCAGCGCGGAATTAAATACGACATCGGCTTCTCCGTTGTACGGAAAGATGTTCACGTCCTCGCCGCGCCGAACCTTGGGCCACGCCTTTATGGTCATGTCGACGGAATGCCCGCGCGTCCTGTTGTCGCGAATGATTCGGCGTATCAATCTGACGTCCGTGGTCGGTATGCGATTGTGGTCGTCGAGGTTGATCTGCGTCAACGGGCTGATGTAAATCTTGAACTTTTCGTCGTCGGATATCCGCTCGGACATGAGCGAATTGAGCGCGTGAATACCCTCGATGACGATGGGGTCGCCCTCTTTGACTTGCGCTTTGCGCACGTATTCCTTTTTGCCCGAAATGAAATTGTAGGTCGGCAGGATCGTCTCTCGCCCGGAGAGCAGATCGTTGATATTGTCGTTGAACAACTCCAAGTCGATGGCGTCGATGTCCTCGTAATTGTTCTCGCCGAATTCGTCTTTGGGGGAATCGACCCTTTCCACAAAATAATCGTCCGTGCCCAGGTAGAGAGGATCGGCGCCGCGTCCCTTCAGTTCCTCGATCAACCGTTTGGAAAAAGTGGTTTTTCCCGATGAGGACGGACCCGCGATGAGGATGATCCGCTTATTCGCATCCGCAATCATGTCCGCGATCATATGTATTTTTGCGGCGTGCAGACGCTCGGATATCTGAATGATTTCCTTTTCCTTGCCGTTTTCTATCTCGCGGTTGAGATCGCCCGCGAAACCGAGATGAAAGAGATTTCCGATGCGACGACCCTCTTCAAAAGCCTCGAAGAGCTTCGCGTCATCGACATAGGGCGGCAAGGCGCCCGGGGACGAAGGATGCGGATAGCGCAACAATATGCCGTCCCTGTATCGCCGCAATTCGAAGAGCCGAAGATATCCGGACGACGGAACCATCTGGCCGTAGAAATAATTTCTGTAGCCCTCCAGCTCGCAGATCGCGATGTAGTGAATGTCCGGCGCATAGCGCAACAAATCGGATTTCTCCTCGGACAATTCCGCTTCCAGGCATTTCAACAGGCCGGTTCGGTCGAGGATGGTTCGCCGAATCGGGAAATCCGCGTTCACGATTTCCCGCATACGCCCTTCGATGCGTTTGATTTCCTCGTCCGTTACGGGAACTTTTGCGTTGATCTCCGTATAGAGTCCGCGATTCAGGGAATTGAAAATGTCCGTATCGACCTTGCCCAGGACATCGTCGATAGCCTTCAGATAAACAAGGCACAGACTTCGCTGATAAATCCTGTCCGCCGCGTTCGTGCGCATGTCCAAAAATTTCACCGTACATGGCTCGTTGATCGCATAGGTCAGTTCCTCGATGCGATTGTTCACGGACGCCGCCATGACCCGATAGGGAAGATCGGCTTGGTATTTTTCCAACAGGCTCTCCAACGTCGTTCCGGATTCAATCTCCGTCGTTACCATTTTAGCACCGATTTGAGGTTGCAATTCAATTGAAATGATCATCGTTCGCCTCCTTTCGTCTTCACGCCCGGACAACCCCGAAACTTTTGCCTGCGCTCAGAGTTGGGGTTGGTGCGCCAAATACGAGTTGATCTTTTTCGTTATCGTATAGATCGCCGCCGTGATTGCCGTGCAACCGCCCCATTGGATGGCGTTGAGAGGCAATGCCGCGAGGGCGTAGGCTCTGCCAAAGAAAATGCATTCAAAGATGGCGTATCCCGCGACCATGATCGCGCCGCCCGCGACGGAGGAGATCAGGTAGCGCTTAAACCCGCCGCCTTTTGAGACGGCGCCCGCGACAAAGCCCATGAGCCCCTTGATGGCGCACGTGGGCAGAATGTAGATGACGGCGCCCGCCGTCAGATCGGCGAGTCCGCTGCCGATGGCTGCCGCGATCGAGGCGCGCGGCCCGCCCAAGAGATAGGCGCAGACGTAGATCACGACGTCGCCCATGTTCAAATATCCTCCGCCCGACGAAAATGGGATGGGAATGCGGACTATGAAAGTCACGACGAAGATCAACGCGGCCATGATTGCCGTGATCACGGAAGATCTCGTTCTGTTTCGTCGAGGGTTCATCATTCGCTCTCTCTGTCTTTCCCCAAGGGACGTCATCGCTTAATTATACGATAAGATTCGGCGAAGGGAAAGCCCCAAAATTTGCATTTTCGAACGATCCGGGATCGATCGCCGCGAAAAGCGCGTCGAAAACGGGAAAGTGCGAGGTTTTTGCGATTGACACGGCAGGGTTTTTACCGGATAATTAATAGAGAAGGTTTTCTCGAAGGAGTCTTTTTCGCGTTCGCGCGAACAGGCGACATCGATCTGCGACGCAAAGAAGAGGCGCCGCGCGGCGAAACCGAGGATGCACTTGATTCGGGGCTTTAGCTCAGCCGGGATGAGCGCTTGACTGGCAGTCAAGAGGTCACGGGTTCGATCCCCGTAAGCTCCACCAAAACCAGATAATCCGAACCCCTCTTTCATCCCATTAGGAAAAGGGCGGTTCGGATTTTTCGTTTTCGTTGATACCACATCATCAGGTCGCTAATCAATTCATTTCTTTTAGCTGCGAATGTGTCAAGGGGACGTATAAACTGACACATCACTTTAAGTCGGAGAATGTTGGAATAAATTGACGAATCATACCGTCCGCAGTGTCCCGCACAAAACGAGTCGCCATATCAAAGTGTCAAGTTATACGTCCCCCTGACACGTACAATCTCCAATTACGGATTCACGCGAAAATTGTTGATGACAACGCGGCGCTTCATATGATAAAATATCTCTTGCGCAAACGCATCGAGCTGACGCGGTTCCGTTGACAGAGCAGTCGATTCGCAATCGACAGACCGGCAATTCAAGTTGCGGGGCGCAGGCGAATAAAATCGAAAAGTCGAATATGCTACCGTGGCTCAATGGTAGAGCAGCGCATTCGTAATGCGCAGGTTGTCAGTTCGATTCTGACCGGTAGCTCCAGTAGGTCCCGCAATCCTTCGGATCGCGGGACTTATTATTTCCTGTGACAAGGGTGTGACAAGGGGACGTATAAATTGACACACTGTCGCGCAACAGTTCATAACGCCGCAGCATGAAAATAATCATCCCCTTTGCGGACAGCCGCGCCGTTTTTGAGGTATTTCCTTTTGCG
>JAIRTJ010000139.1 GCA_031254995.1 Eubacteriales Family XIII. Incertae Sedis bacterium | reverse complement strand
GACCAGCCCGAGCAGCGCGGCGAGAGCGTCGTTCATGCCGCCCGGCGCGGAATCAAAGGATGTATGAGCGGAGTAAACGCCGATGCCCGCCGAGATCAGTTCGGCGATGTACCGTCCGACGATGTCGCCGCTGTCTATGCGTTTGACGGGCACGAAAAACAAGGGATGATGCGTTAAAATGAGGTCCGCCCGCAACACCTTCGCTTCCGCTATGACTGCGTTCGTAATATCCAAAGCGACCGTCGCGCGAGCGATCTGCTCGCGACCGAGATTGATCTGCCACCCGCTGTTGTCCCAGTCCTCCTGCAAATCAAGCGGCGCGAATCCCTCGATCGCTTCGATCAACGCCTTTGTTTCTGTCGACATGATTTTCTCCTTTCCCGCACAGCCTAAGCGGCTGCGAGCCTGCGGCTCTCAATCCCCGGATGCGCGCGTGAGAAGTTCGATGCGAAGCTCCGAGAGCCGCGCCCTGCTCTTCGCATCCGCACCGCGAGACAACGCGACACCGGCCGCGATCTTTCGTTCCTCCGCGATGATTTCCGCGACGAATCGCGGGAGCAACGGATGATTTTTCTCCTTCAATCTGCGCAATTGCGCTATCTGCGGCAACAGGAGTCGCGCATCCTCTTCGCGACGCAGATTCGCGCGGCACCCCGGCGCGTTAAGCGCTTCCGAAAGCAGGGTCTCCGAGGCGGGAGCTTCGCGCTCCGAACACGGCATCTTCACGGGCGCGGACGCCGCGACGAGTATCTCGCAGATTCTGCCGTTTTCCTCGACGAGATTTTCGTCGATTACATAATACTTATTACCGTAAACATATGTTCTGAGGACATCCTGCCGCGTCCGCGGTTGCAGGACGTACGCGCCGATGCTCTTCGTCTTTTCAGGATCGGCTTCGAGGATTTTCGCAATCGTCTCACCGCCCATCCCCGCGATAAACGCGATGTCCGCTTCCCCCTTAGCGATGGGCGAAAGCCCGTCTCCGAGCCGCAATGCGTACTCGCCGTCCGCCGTAAGAACCCGATCGCAAACGCCGCGCGCATCCGCGTGAGCTTTAAAAATGTTTTCCTTCGCTCGCGACAGGGGTCCCTCTCGGATATCCGTGAGAATCGCGAATCGCGAAACGCCTTGCCTCAGAAGAAAGATCGGCAATTGGGCGTGATCCGTGCCGATATCCGCAACCCTGTCCCCCCGCGACGCGCAGGCGGCCATCGCCGCAAGTCGTTCGCCCGGGATGGGTCGTCGAATGCTCACTCCAGATAATCCTTCAGTTTTTTGCTGCGGCTGGGATGGCGCAGTTTTCGAAGGGCTTTTGCCTCGATCTGGCGAATGCGTTCTCGCGTGACGTCAAATTTCTTTCCGACCTCTTCCAAAGTGCGCGCGCGCCCATCGTCCAAGCCGAAGCGAAGGATGAGCACTTTTCGTTCCCGATCCGTGAGCGTCTCCAACACGTCGATGAGCTGTTCCTTCAGCATGGCGAAGGCCGCCGCGTCGGATGGCGCGGGAACGTCCTCATCGGGAATGAAGTCCCCTAGGTGGCTGTCCTCTTCCTCTCCGATCGGGGTCTCCAAAGATACGGGTTCCTGCGCGATCTTTAGTATCTCACGCACCTTTTCCTCGCTGATGTCCATCTCCTTGCCGATTTCGGCCGGTGTCGGCTCCCTTCCGTATTCCTGCAACAGCTGCCGGGATATGCGGATCAGCTTGTTGATGGTCTCGACCATATGCACCGGTATGCGAATCGTACGCGCCTGATCCGCGATGGAGCGCGTGATGGCCTGTCTGATCCACCATGTGGCGTAGGTGCTGAATTTAAATCCTTTCTCCCATTGAAACTTGTCGACGGCCTTGATGAGTCCGAAATTTCCTTCTTGAATGAGATCGAGGAACAACATCCCCCTGCCTACGTAGCGTTTCGCGATGCTGACCACGAGCCGAAGATTTGCCTCGCACAATTTCTGTTTCGCGGCCTCGTCGCCCTGCTCCATGCTCTTAGCGAGTTCTACTTCCTCGTCCGCGGTGAGCAACTGCACCGTGCCGATCTCCTTCAGGTACATGCGCACAGGATCATCGACTGCGATACCCTTGGGCAGTGTCGATTCCAGATCGATCTCGCCCTTTGTCGCGGTGATCTCCGTCTCGGCGTCATCATCTTCGTCTTCCTCTTCCTCCAGAGCCAACAGTTCAAACTCGTCCGGCTCCTCCGTTTCGTCCGTAATGAGCTCCACGCCGTTGCTGTAGAGTCTGTCGAAAAATATATCTATCTGATCCTTGTCGAGTTCTATGTTGCTGAGGTCGTCGCTGATCTCCTTATAGGAGACCGCGCCCTTGCGTTTGGCTTTTTCCAAGAGCTCGTCCATCGCCTCTACAGTCTTAAAGCCATGCTCATCCTCGTATGTCACCTTTGCCTCCGTTTCCGTCGTCGGGAACGCGCCCTTCAACGATTTTTTATATGATAAATCCGTTCTTGCACCGTTTTCAATTGTTCCATCAGACTCAGCATGCGCGCTTCATCCGAGCCGCTCACCTTCAGCGCGTCCAGCAGTTCTTTTTCGCGCGCGCTGAGTTCCAGTATCTCGGACTGCGCTATGCATTCCCTCAACTGGCGCGCGGGATCCTCGCCAAGCAACACCGTATCCAATATATCGGCGAGCGTCCGCCGGTCATCGTCGTCCAAGAGCTCTTCCAACGCCTTGGTGTCTGTATCCGCGTCCGGATCCTGCGCCGCGAGCGACGCGATATGTCCGAATATCCGATAGAGCGACGGCGTCACGAATACCTTTGCGTGCGGCCGCACTTCCGTCGCAAACGCACTGTCGTAGAGCGCGAGGCGAATCAGATTGCGCTGAATGGCTAGCATCGCCGCGTCCCGCGCCGAATCCTCTTCGCCGGCGTCAAAAGAAGGGCGTCGCGAAACGGCGAGTTCATCGTTGGAGTCCGACGCGGATCTCCGGACGCCGTAAGCGCGATCTCCCCAGGCCTCCATGACGATGGCGCCCTCCGCGATGCCTGTCTCCGAGGACAGTTTTTTGACGTAATAGTCGGACTCGACGGGACTGAGCGTCCGCAATATGCCCGCCGCCTCCCTAAGAAACGCGACCGATCCTTCGGCCTCCGCGAGATCGTATTTTTTTCGCGCCGTCTTCAATTTGAAATCGAGGAAGGGCACGGCGTTTTGCACCGCTTCCGCGAATGCCGCCCTACCGTGCTTTCGCACGAATTCATCGGGATCCTTCATGTCCTCGAGTACGAGCACCTTCACGTTCAGACCCGTCTCGCGCAGGATATCCATTCCTCGCAAGGCCGCATCCACGCCCGCCGCGTCTGCGTCATAAGCGAGCACAACGTTCCCGGCGTACCGTTTGAGCATGCGCGCCTGCGCATCCGTCAGCGCCGTACCCAGGGACGCGGTCACGTTTTTGATTCCGTGCTGAAAGAGCGCGATCACGTCCATGTATCCCTCTACCAATATCGAAAGTCCTTCTTTCACGATCTCATCCTTTGTGATGTTGATCGCGTAGAGGTTGTTCTTTTTCAAAAATATCTTCGATTCCGCAGAATTCAGATACTTCGGATTTCCGTCTCCGAGGATCCGCCCGCCGAAACCGATCACCTTTTTTCTCGTGTTTATGATCGGAAACATGACCCGATTGTAATACCGATCCTTGAATCCTTCCTTTTCGCGCAATACCAATCCGATCTCGGCCGCGCTTTCCAACGAGGCGCCGATCTCCTTCAAATGCGCGCAAAGCCCCTCTCTGCTGCCGTCTGCGTATCCAAGTCCGAAAGCCTTCATCGTATCGTCCGTAATGCCGCGTCCCGACATATAGGAGCGAGCCGGATTGCCTGACGTCCGCATGGAATTGCGAAAATACAGAGCCGCCGCGCGATTCACCTCGTAATATCCGTCCCTCTTCGAATCGCCGCCGTAGCCGCCAAGCGTCCAGTCTATGCCGTATTCGCCCGCCAGCTTCTCCGCTGCCTCCGGGAAATTGAGATTGTAGTATCTCTCGTAAAAGCTGATGACGTCGCCCTTAGCACCGCACCCGAAGCAGATGAAGGACTGCGTATCGCTGTTTACAAAGAATGAAGGAGTCTTCTCGTTGTGAAAAGGACAAAGCCCTACCATGCGGCTTCCTGATCTCCTGAGCTGAACAACTCTGCCGATCACATCCGCAATATCGGCTCGACTCTTGATCTCATCAGCGATATTCGCGATCTCAGCCAATTCCGGACAGCAACTCCTTTCACGCAAACGCAAGCAGAAACAGAAGTCGAATTTACGGCCGGGCGCCGCAAATTCCTCCGTCTACCTTACATATTCCACGCCGATGTTCGGATTCCTTTTTTTTCGTGTGAATTTTTCCTGAATTTTAGTCGGATGTTTCGTCCGCGCGCACCGTCGTTTTGCGAAGCCTGTAGCCTTTGACGATGCCGTACTTATCCATTTTTCTGTAGAGCGTGCT
>JAIRTJ010000111.1 GCA_031254995.1 Eubacteriales Family XIII. Incertae Sedis bacterium | reverse complement strand
TCGGCTGATCGCCACATACGAAATACGCGAGGAGTCGCAGGGGACGCTCGAATACATCATCGCATCGGGCTTGATGGTCATGTCGCCGGCCATGACGACGCCGTAGGGTATCTTTGTGATACCGCACATGCTGTTCGGCACGAGCTTTTCCGCGATGTCCACGTATTTTGCCGTCAATTCCTGATCATCGCTCGTCCGCGTCGCGATCATGTCCATATAGACCGGAATGGCATCAAACGAATAGATCAACTCGATGGGGGCGCACCCCGCCGACAGAATGATTTTTTTGCCTTCTTCCTTTGCTTTGTAAGCCGCGTTCCAAAACGCCTTCGTCAACAGGAATATCCATCCGCGTTCGGGACTGGTTGACATGACGTGATCGTACTGGGCTGTGGCTGACTCTGCATAATACCGAAACAAATCGGCTGCTTTTTTGTCTTCGGAATTCATTGCATGCTCCTTTCCTCAAGCATCTCGATAAACGCTTCCGCACGCACGGCAAGCTGTCCTGTGTTTGTCATGATTTCTTCGCGCTCTACTGTAATGTAAGGGATGTCCTCTTTCTTGAATACTTCATCAAAGAATGCGGCCTCGCCGCCCCAGACCTCACAGAACTTCAGACGCTCGAAGATCACGCCGTCCACCTTGTATTCCTTCATCGTTTGCAAAATATAATCGATCAGCTTGTCGTGGATGTCCATGGAACGCGGGCATGTGGGACGATCGAGGTATTCGCGGGAGAGCGTCTGTATCGGCGATTCTCCGTCTTGTGCTACGACCGGTTCCCAGAGATAACGGCTGCCGAAGCAGTTTGCGTCTGCGACCACAAGACCGCCCGCATCTTCGATGATGCGAACGTATTCGGGATCGTCGAGCGCACTGCCGATGATCATCAGGCGCACCCTTGCGTCTTTGATGGGCGGCCGCTTGTCCGCGTCTTTCAGGAACTCGCGCATCGCTTGATTGAATTCCGTCTTGGGCATCGACATGGCCGCGAGCATCACCTTCAGGGAATCCGTTCCGGAGATCACGGGCTCGTCTGCCTTCCGCAACGCGTAGAATTCGCGAATCAGACTGCGCGTTTCATTATACAGTTCAATCGCTTCCCACAGTTTTTCGTCTGTGATTTTGTTTCCGGAGACCCCTTCCATGTCGACACAGAGCCGCCGAAGTTCTTCCTCGAAAAACGCGTACGCATGTCTGTGCGCGTTTCGCGGCGCCTCGATCTTTTTCAAGAAAAAGTTTCCGCTCTGTGCGCGTTCCTTGTCAATGTGATACACATTGTCTTTCAGATGGCCGATGGTCAGGCAACCGTCGGAATTGACCATCCCGTCAAGGAACCCGTAGGTTCCGTCGAGCATGAATTCCAAACACGAACGCGCGAACGTGCATGTGAACGGAGACATCCACACCTCCGCGGTGCTTTGGTCGGTACATCCGGTCGCGCGCACCCGCACCGCAAGCATTCCCGCCGCCTCGACGATCTCCTCCGGCACATGGCAACAAACCGTACCTATGACCTTCTTCCCCTGGCTTTTCCAAGCGTCTATGGACTCGTTTTGGATTGCATTCATTTTTTGAAACAAAGCGATGTCTTCCATCTTTCCCTCCTCTCAATGCAATGCGAACGTCTCGGATTATTCGCCCGTATTGCGGTAAAGTTGATTGACGATCTGCAAATCGACCTTGTCGATCGAATTCTTGGGAAGCTCCTCAATAAAAGAAACATAGCGCGGCACCTTGATACAGGGCAAACGCTCCGTTGCAAACTGTCTGATCTCTTCTTTGCTCACCGTTCTGTTCGGCTTCAACACGATGAGCGCCTTGCCGACCTCGCCCCAATCCTCGTCGGGAACGCCGATCACGCAAACGATTGCCACATCGGGATGGCGGTCGATCACCGATTCGATCTCGGCGGGATAGATATTCTCTCCTCCCGAGATGTAAACGTTTTTCCGCCGCCCGATTATGTAATAAAATCCGTCCTTGTCCTTGCGCGCGATATCGCCGGTATAAACCCAACCGTCCCGGACGATATCCTCCGTCTGTTCATCACTGCGCCAGTATCCCGAAAACGTCAGCCATCCCCGAAACAACAACTCGCCGGACTCGCCCGTCGGAACGTCGACGCCATCGTCGTCCACAATCCGCACATTATTGAAAAACATCGGCTTTCCTACGGAATTCCATTTTTTCCTTATTTGCTCAGGCGTCATTTCGTATATGGGCTGCGTCATATTGCTCGGGCCGATTTCCGTCATGCCGTAGCCGTTCAAAAGCCATACGCCCTTTTCCCAGTAACGCTGAAGCGTTCGTTTTTTGATCGGCGCGGCGCCGCTGACAAGCCAGCGAAACGACGAAAAGTCCGTTCGCGAAAAATCAGAATGCGCGGCGAGCGCAAGGTAGATCGTCTCGACGCCCAACATCAGCGTCGGTTTTTCCTCGCGGATGATCCTGAGCGTTTTTTCCGAATCAAACGTCGTCGTGATGATGACTCTCCCGCCGGTCAGCAGCGTCGGCATCATGCTGATGTTCCAACCCGCTGTGTGGAAGAACGGCAATACGACGAGCGCGGAATCCTTCGATGTGATCTCACAGGTCAATATCTGGCTGATCATGTTGAAAAACAGCGCTCGATAGCTGAGCATCGCGGCCTTGGGTTCCCCTGTCGTGCCTCCCGTATGAATCAGCATCTGGATATCTTCAAAACCCGGAGCATCGTATTCGAGATCCTCCGAAGAACGATAATCCATGATGTCGTCGTAGTCGTAGCGATCGCGCGCGTCGCGTTTTCCGATGATCGAGATGAATTCGATCTCAGGATGCGTCTCGCGCAAATCCTCAATGAGTTCCCTGCATCGCTCGGAATAGAAAATCACGCGCGGCTCTTCGCGCCCAACCATCTGCGCGAGATTGCTTTTGCCGAGAAGGAAATTGTAAGTGACCATGACAATTCCGCTGCAATAACTCATAAAGAAACAATCAAGGAACGGGATCGCGTTCTCGGAAACGAACGCGACCCGATCTCCCTTGGTCAACCTCAACTCTTCAAGCAGAAAACCCCCAAGCCGATCCGAACGCACAGCCATATCCTTGTACGTGTAATGGGCTTGATTGTCATAGTCGTAAACAGCCTCTCTGTTTCCGAAAAAATGTACGCGAAAACTTCCGATGCCTTCCAACATATTCGCGATAAGAGTCGTCGAAAACACAATCACTACCTCGCCGATTTACAGCTTCTCGAATACGGCCGCAGCGCCCATGCCGCCGCCGATGCACATGCTCACGATACCGTACTTTTTGCGACTCGCGATCAGCTCGCAGATCAGCTTAGTCGTCAAATACGCTCCCGAACATCCGAGCGGATGGCCGAGCGCTATCGCTCCGCCGTTCACGTTCGTCTTCTCCGGGTCGAGTTTGAGCTCGCGAATGCACGCGATGGACTGCGCCGCGAATGCTTCGTTGAGCTCGATGAGGTCGATATCCGAAAGTTTCAGATCTGCGGACTTGAGCGCTTTCGGAATCGCCTCGACGGGACCGATACCCATATAGGCGGGATCGACGCCTGCGACCGCAAAGCCTGCGAATCGCGCAAGAGGTTTCAAACCGCGTTTCTTCGCTTCTTCCGAGCTCATCATCAACACCATCGCCGCTCCGTCGTTTGTCGGAGAAGCGTTTCCCGCCGTCACGGTACCGCCCATCTTAAAGACCGGTTTCAGCTTTGACAAGCTTTCGGCGGTCGTGTCGGGACGAATGCATTCGTCTTTCTCGAACTTTACGGTCGTCGTCGACGGAAGACCATTCTTGTCCGTCGTCGCCGCTTTCGCGTCGATCGGAATGATCTGACTGTCGAATTTGCCCGCAGCCTGAGCCTCCGCCGCCTTGCGATGGCTCTCCGCCGCGAATGCATCCTGATCTTCCCTCGATACGCCGTACTTCTCCGCGACGTTTTCCGCGGTGATGCCCATGCTGATATAGGCGTCAGGGTTGTTCTCCGCAAGCCACGGATTCGGCGCTTGAACGTTTCCGGCCATCGGTACGGTCGACATCGACTCGACGCCGCCCGCGAGAATCGTCCGGTTCATGCCGGCTCTGATATTCGCGGCCGCTATAGCGATGGATTGCAAGCCCGACGCACAGAATCGATTGACCGTTTGACCCGGCACGCTGACCGGAAGCCCCGCTCTGAGCCACACCATTCGCGCAACGTTCAAGCCCTGCTCCGCTTCAGGAAACGCGCAACCGAGCACAAAGTCCTCTATGCTTTTCGGATCCGCTTTCGGAACTTGCGCGAGCACGCCCTTGAGCACCTGCGCCGCGAGATCCTCCGGCCTGGTATCTTTCAGCGTTCCTTTATTTGCGCGACCTATGGGCGAACGCCCGCAGGCAACGATTACAGCTTCATACATATTTTCGCCCTCCTTAGTTACGCAGCGGCTTTCCCGCCAGCATCATGTGTACGATACGATCCTTGGTTCTCTCCTCTCCCGAAAGGCTGAGGAATGCTTCTCTTTCCAGATCAAGCAGATATTGTTCGTCCACAACCGTCCCCTTCAGCACATTGCCTCCGCTCATGACCCATGCGATCTTTTTCGAGATAAAGGCGTCGTATTCCGAAGCGAAACCGCCGTCTGTCATGCCCTTGAGACCGGCGACCGCAACGCCGTACCCGTAGTCGCCGAGAACGGTGATGCGCGCCGGCGCCGGAGGCATATAGCCGTCCGCGTCGAGTTGCAATACCTTCTTTTTCGCTTCGTCGATGATCGCATCCGCATTCATGACGACCTTCGTCTGCGACGCGCGCAGGAAGTGTTTGTCGATCGCGTCAAATGCGTTTGTCGCAAGCGTCGCGGTGGAGACCGCCTGCCAGGCCTCAAGGTATTTCGGCAACAAGTCGATCGGCTTGTTCGAAGCCGCCGTCTCGGAGAACCGAATCAGGAATTCCTTGTTTCCGCCCGCGCCGGGCAACAATCCGACGCCCGCTTCGACGAGCCCCATGTAGGTTTCCACGCTAGCTGTCGCAAAATCCGCATGCATCGTGCATTCCGCGCCTCCGCCGAGCACGCGACTGAACGGCGCGACGACGACCGGCTTCCCGAAATACTTTAGACGCATATTCGTGTTTTGATAGGCTGAGATCCCGTCTTCGATGGCCTTCCAATCCTTCTGATCGATGCCCATCGCGATCGCGACCAGATTGGCGCCCGCGCTGAACATTTGCCCTTGATTTCCGATCACAAGCCCTTTCCACTCATCCTTGGCCAGATAGACATCCATCGCCTTGTCAAACATCTCCATAGTTTCCATTGAAAGGGAGTTGCCGCGGGATATGAATTCTATCAACAAGACGCCGTCGCCGAGATCGCGCAAGTTCGCGTCGGCATTGGAATCGACGATCTTAGGCGTCTTCTTCTCAAGCTTGATATAATCCGTGAAGCGTCGGTTCTCCTCGGTATAGAAGGATGTCTTACCCTCTTTGAGCCGCTTCTCGACCCATTTGGGAATCTTGAATCCCTCTTCCTTCATTCTCGCCACGGACTTTTCGACGCCTATGAGATCCCATGTCTTGAACGGTCCGTCCTTCATGTTGAATCCCCAATGCGTCGCCTTGTCGATCTCCATGTAGTCGTCCGCGATCTCGGGAACCATCTCCGCGGAGTACAGGAGCAACGCGCGAATGACCTCCCAAGCGAACTTGTTGTATTCGCTGTCGCCGTACACCAACGCGGCGTATTTGTTCTTGCTCTTCTTCGCCTCGTCGACTTCGGGGATGGAGACTTTCTCAAGAGGCACATAATCTTTCTTCTTCCGATCGTAGACGTATCGTTTTCTCTTGCCGTTTTCGTCTTTCTCTTTCTTGTAGAAGCCCCTCTTCGTCTTATCTCCGTACGCGCCCGCGTCGATCAGATCCTTCATGAACTGAGGCGTTTCAAAACGCTTTCGCTCCTCATCCGAGACATCCGACGCCACGACGTTTCCCGCCACATGCCAAAACACGTCGAGTCCCACCATGTCGCCGGTCTTGTAGGTCGCGCTCTTAGGATGTCCCATGACCGGACCCGTCAACAGATCGACGGTCGGAATGTCGTAGTCGTATTTTTCCGTCAATCGCATGACCTCGAGCGAGATGAAGCAACCTATGCGGTTGGCGATGAAATTCGGCGTATCCTTCGCGACGACGACGCCCTTCCCGAGGCAACGATCCGCAAATTCGGACATCGTTTCGATGACCTTGGGCAAAGTCTTTTTGTTCGGAATCAATTCGAAGAGGTGCATGAATCTCGGCGGATTGAAGAAATGCGTGCCGAGAAAATGTTGCATGAATTCGTCATCCTGCCCTTCCGCGATGGACGCAATCGGTATTCCCGACGTATTTGTCGATACTATGCTCCCCTTTCGGCGATACTGCGCGACCTGTTTCATGACGCCTTGCTTGATGTCGAGACGCTCCGTCACCACCTCGAGTATCCAGTCGCACTCCGCGAGGCGCTCGATGTCGTCTTCAAAATTGCCCGCTTCGATCAACGGCAATTGGGTCTTTGAAAACAACATCCCCATCCGCTTGTCCTGAAGCCGCGCGATGCCGGCCAAGGCAAATTTGTTTCGGAATTCCGGGCTCTTCTTTTTCAATCCTTTCGCCTTGTCCTCATCGGTCAATTTGGGCGGTACGATATCGAGCATCAACACCTTCGCGCCCGAACCCACAATCAGCCCGGCGAGGGTGCTGCCCATAACGCCCGCGCCGAGAACGGCTACTTTTTGTATCTTATTCACCATGTTATATTCCGTCCTTTCAGATACCATTTCTCGCGTCGCGCCGCTCGATGCGGCAAACTCAGTCCAACGCTTTCGCTTTTTTGAGGATATCCGCTGCGGCCTTTACGGCCTTTGCGTCCGCACTCAGTGTTCTGAGGCTGATTCCTTCGCGATCATACCGGTTCACGTCGTCGTCCTCGGGTATCTCTCCGAATACGGGGACGCCGGCCTTTTTCAGCAGTTCTTCGCGCGGGACATCGTCGCGCACGCGATTCAGGATAAGACCCGTATGCTTTACGCGTTCCGTATCCTCGTAATTCTGCGCGACCTTGATGATGCCCGCGGCCGTTTCAAGACTTCGCGCCGACATATCGGATACTACGAGCAACAGATCGATGCTCCTAAGCACCCTGCGATTGAGTTGTTCGGGTCCCGCTTCCCCGTCGATGATCACGATGTCGTAATCGCCCGTCAGGGAATCGATGCCGAAGCGAAGCAAATCGTTGACCGCGCAGAAGCACCCGGGTTCCTCCGGTCGTCCCATCGCCAAGAGATCAAATCCGTCGCCCTTCGCGAGGATATCCCGCATGACTGACTTCGTCGGCCCTCCGTCGACCAACGATTGCTTCGCTTGCTCTGAACCGACCAAGGCCTTGCGAACCTCGCTCACCGTGCTCGGAACCTCGATCCCGAGCGTATAGGGCAAACTCATGGCCGAGTCCGCGTCAATGGCGAGTACCTTGACGTCTTGGCCGGCCAACATATTGATCAGAAGCGTGGCAAGCACGGTCTTTCCTGTACCACCTTTGCCTGTTACGGCGATTTTCTTTACCGCACACATTGCGTTCTCCTCCATTCTCGTTCGTTCGGCCTTATCCGGCCGCAGTTCTCTCTTCTACACAGCCTTCGGGGGATAGTTGCCCTTTTCCTTTTGCTCGACGATATTGTCCATGAAATCCCCGATGATCTGCCTTATCTCTTCCTTGGGCTTGTATCGCGCGTCCACCGCGTCCACGTCGATGTAGAGCGTCGGTATCCCGTACTTCTCCTGCACCATGTCCGTGACGACCTTGCCCGCGGCCCAAGTGTGCTTGCAACCCACATGACCTACAAACATCGAAACATCGACGCTGTAATCGCCCATGACCTGGTCGACGAGATTTACGTAGTCCTCGATGGGACCTGACGCGCCGTGAATCATCGGCAGCGCGAGCGTTCTCTGCGCAAGGTTGTAGAGCGACGTGTCCAGATCGTCCGTGTTTGTGAACGGATAGGTCTCTTGATAACCGAATGCGTCCATGACGACCGTCGCGCCGTATTTCTTTTCGAGCCAATCCAAAGTGGCGACATTGCTCCACAGCATGTTCTGCAACCAAGATACGCGGAACTTCTCGGGTTGTGCGCCGGAAGCGGACATACCCATATCCACGAGCATCTTACCCATCTCGTATTGCTTCTTGACGAACTCGAGCATTGCGGGATGACCGCCCATCGACGGAATCATCTCGTTGAGCACGAGCAAACGTCCCGGCAACGGACAGGGTTTCAGCTTGCGAAGGTCGGCGATCTTTTTCATGTATTCCATCGTCTCGTTTGAGATCTCCATGGCCTCCTTGAAACGACCGTAATCAAATGATTGTCCCGCCAACTTCTCGATCTCGGGGATCATATCCTTGTACTGAGAAGCGATATAGTCGTAGCCCCTCTTATCCTTGCGGAACGGAATGTCCACTCGAAGGCTCACGCAACCGCGCTCCGCCAAGTATTCCTCGATCGCGGGATAGGCGATTCTGGAATTGTCGCAGGGAACGGAGGACCAGATGAACGCGTCCGGCGTATCCGGCATATCTCCGGAGAAGACCGCTCCGAGGTCCACCTTGTCGATCGCGCACATGGTTGGCGCCACATGTTTTTCGGCGACGTCGATGTACTTCGCGGCCATTTCGGGATCGGACCCGAGCCGCGT
>JAIRTJ010000073.1 GCA_031254995.1 Eubacteriales Family XIII. Incertae Sedis bacterium | reverse complement strand
ATGCTCTGTTTCACGTCGCCGACCATGAAGAGGTTGTCTTCCCTCTTTATTCGAGATATGAGCTCTTCCTGAATCAGATTATTGTCCTGGTATTCGTCTATGAATATGTGATCGAACTTGTCGCGATACTCCGCGCACACACGTTCATCCTCCAATATACGCAGCGCCATGTGCTCTATGTCGTTGAAGTCGATCACGCCCTCGCGACGTTTGATCGCGGAGAACAGCTCGTCGAATCTGCGCACGGCTTCGCAGAGTTTTCTCGCCGGCGCGCAGGTGTATCGGATCTCCTCCGTCATCTCGGCGAGCGGATTGGAAAAGAATTTATCCGCGAGCTTTTTCAGTCGATCCTTTGCGCGCTTTCTTCGCTTGTTGACGATTTCCCTGATCGGTTCGTAACAGTCCTTATCGCTTTTCGCGCAGTCAAAACGCGCAAAGGCAAAGTTCTTGATGCGCGCGCCCAAGGCATCGAAACCGACGTCGGCGCACAGGGATACGCCTTCCGCGCCTCTCCGACGACTCCGTTCGGCGTTTGCCCTCGCGCCCGCGAGCGTCGTTTTCGCCGATTGAACCAGATCTAAGAGCTGCGCGAGATCCGCCTCATTCTTACGCGCCAAGGACGGGACGCCCTCAGCTTCCAAATAATCGCCCAGTCGCTCGATGCGGATCGCCGCCGCCTCGAGGTCGCTTGCGATCTCGTCGAGAAGTCCGAGAAAAACGTCGCCGACTTGAAAATCCTCCGTGCTTCGCGACAATGCTTCCGTCCGACTCTCCAACCAAGCGAACGGATCAGGCAGACTTTGGATGAAAGCATGGCTATCCGCGATCATCTCGCGAACCGCATTTTCGTTCTTTGCGCCTGCGTATTTGTTCAGAAAATCCAAAAAATCGGAATCCCCGCCGTCGCGCTCGAAATACTCCTCGAAGAGCGCATCCAGGGCTTCGTTTACGAGCAACGTCTTGCGAAATTCGTCGCAGATATTGAACGCGGGCTCCATATCTATAATGTAGTAATAGCGCTTGAGAATGCCGAGCGCAAACGAGTGAAAGGTGCCGACGGAAGCTGTGAATACCCGTTGAAGCTGTTCAATCGGAAACTCCGAGTCGCTCTTTTCCGATTCCGAGGAAACGGCGTCGATGATCTTGCGACGCATTTCCGCCGCCGCCGCCTCCGTGAATGTGACCACCAACATGCGATCCGGGCGGGCAGGCGTCAGCTCGTCCGCAATCAGAGACTTGATTCGCTCCACCAAGACGGCCGTCTTTCCCGAACCTGCGGCTGCGGAGACGAGTATATTGCATTCCCTCAGCCCGATAGCGGAGGACTGTTCTTCCGTCCATGTAAACATACGCCTATTTAATCACGGTTACGGAGGAAAATCAAGTCCGATGAAGCAGGCTGCGCCCCGTCATCTCCTTGGGAATATTCATGTCCATCAGGTCGAGCATCGTGGGGGCGATATCCGAGAGAGCGCCTCCCGAATCGAGCGAAAAGTCCGCGCCGTCGGGACAGAACAGGATCAGCGGAACGGGATTCGAGGAATGCGCGGTGATCGGCGCGCCGTCTTCGTCGCGCATCGTTTCCGAATTTCCGTGGTCGGCGGTGATCAAAAGTCTGCCGCCGGCCTCCGCGATCGCATCAACGATGCGCCCGACGCAGACGTCCGTCGCTTCGACCGCTTTCACAGCGGCCTCCATGATGCCTGTATGCCCAACCATATCCATATTTGCAAAATTCAGGATAATGACGTCGAATTTCCCTGACCTGATCTCGTCGACGACCCGATCGCAAACGATGAACGCGCTCATCTCCGGTTGCAAGTCGTAGGTGGGAACTTTCGGCGAAGGAATCAATATGCGTTCCTCTCCGGGATTCGGCGATTCCTCGCCGCCATTGAAAAAGAACGTCACATGAGCATATTTTTCGGTCTCCGCGATTCGAAGTTGGGTCAGGCCGGATTTCGAGATATACGCGCCGAAAGTGTTCTCTATGAACTCCGGCGGATAGGCGACGATCGCATTCGGCATGGTCGCGTCGTATTCGGTCATGGTCACGAACGTCAATCCCGTCAGCGTTCGCTCCCTCTTGAACCCGTCGAAGTCGGGATCCGTAAAACAGCGCGTCAATTCGCGCGCACGATCCGGGCGAAAATTGAAAAATATCACGGAATCGCCGTCGCGGACGGTGGCCGCGCATTCCCCGTCCCCCATGATGTTTGTCGGCAACACGAATTCATCGTTTTCGCCGCGCGCGTAAGCCGCCTTGATTGCGTCGGACGAGTCGCGCGCGCGCAATCCGTTCCCAAGCGTCAGCGCATCGTAAGCCTTTTGAACCCGATCCCAACGCCGATCTCGATCCATCGCGTAATAGCGACCGCTCAAGGTCGCTATTCGACCGACGCCGATCTCGCGAATCGACGCCTCCAAATCGGACAGAAAGCCTGCCGCAGAGCGCGGCGGCGTATCCCTGCCGTCCAAATAAGCGTGAATAAAGACCCGCTCCAAACCGTTTTTCTCCGCGAGTCGCAACAACGCGAGCAGATGCTCGTCGTGACTGTGAACGCCGCCGTCCCCGATAAGTCCCATGAGATGCAGGCTGCGACCGTCCTTCTTCGCGTTGTCCATCGCAGTCAAAAGCGCGGGATTTTGAAAAAAATCTCCGTCCTCGATGGATTTCGCGATGCGCGTGAGCGCTTGATACACCGTCCTGCCGGCGCCGATGTTCAGATGACCCACCTCGGAATTGCCCATCTGTCCGTCGGGTAAGCCCACGGCGAGACCCGAGGAAAGCAGCTGCGTATGCGGACAGCTCGCGAAAAGGGCGTCCAAATTCGGGGAGGACGCCGTCGTTACCGCGTTGCCCGGGCCGCTCTCCGCTATGCCCCAACCGTCTAAAATGACCAACATCGTCGGCCTGTATCTCAGCTTCGTCGTGTTCGCTTGTTCGCACTCTCGATTGGTTTGATTCATTCCTATTCCTCGATTCCGCGTCTCGCGTCGACGCCCTCGTCATAATAGTGTTTGATCGGTCTCATTTCCGTGATGAGATCGGCAAGCTCCGCAATCCGCAAAAAAACATCTTCATTCTTTATGCGACCCGTCATGATGACCTCCGTCCGCTCCGGCTTCTTCTTCAAGAGTTCCGTGACGTCGGCGTCATCTATGAGTCCCAGATCGGCGGCAACATTGATCACGTCCATGACCACCAGGTC
>JAIRTJ010000068.1 GCA_031254995.1 Eubacteriales Family XIII. Incertae Sedis bacterium | reverse complement strand
ACCGTCGCGGACTTCCGATCCATCCTCGGATACGCGTCGCCGATGAGGATCTTTCCCGAGACGCGATTTGCCGCTTGCTCAATACCTATTTGAATATCCTCGAGGTTGTAACGGCCCGTGACCATCTTCCTCATGTCGATTCTGCCGCTCGCCATCAAGGCGATCACGTCGCTGTATATGCCCTGCCCCGATTGTCCGTTGCTGCCGCTGATCGTCGCGGCGTTGAACATGAAGGGGTACATGTCGATGCTCGTTCTTCCCATGGAATGCCCGATCTGTGTCACCTTCCCGGATATGGCCAACGCGCCCTCAATTACGGGATAGACGGCATTCGTCGCGCCCGAACATTCCGCGAAGAGCGCTATGCCCCGTCCGTTCGTGAGATCCATGAGAACCTCGGCGGGATTCAGTCCCTCGTTTTGGATCGCGACGGGATCGAGGACGAAGTCCGCTCCGCAATCCTTCGCCTGTTTTCTGCGCTTCTCCTCGGTCTCAAAACAGATCAATTTGGCGGCTCCGGACGTGTGCAACAGCGAGATGGCTGCCAGACCGATGGGTCCGGCGCCGAATACGACCGCATGACCGCCGGGTCGAATGCCTCCGCCGCGAACGAAGAGTCCGTTGTAGGCGACGCCCGTAGGCTCGATCATCGCGCCCATCTCAAAGGCGGTCAATTTGTCCCCTCCGTAAAAACTCACTATATCGTTCAGCAGATAACAGTATTTCTCCTTGACGGTCGCGTATTCGGCAAAACCGCCGTCGTAGGTGAGACCCGGCTCCTCCAAGCAACTGCACTGGTTGAACATGCCCATGCGACAAGCATCGCATTCGCCGCACCAATTCATGGATTCGACGCTGACCAAATCGCCCGCGCGCAAATTCTTTACGTCTTTGCCGACCTCCGCGACCTCCCCTGAAAATTCGTGTCCGATGATGATCGGATACTTGCTGTGCCCGTTGTAACATGTGTATCCGTCCTCATCCATCCGCAATAGGTGCGCGTCGGTGCCGCATATGCCCGCCGCGCCGATTTTGAGCAGTACCTCATCGTTCTTGGGCTCCGGCATAGGTCGATCCGTGACGGAACCCCTGATGTTCTTCCAGACGGAATTTCCCCTTGCCGCTCGTCTCGTCGCGATCTCGCGCTCGGAGAGTTTGTAACCCTCCTTGGGCGCGTAGTCCGCCTCCGCATAAAATGCCCTCATTTTATTACCTCCTTTTCTTCAAGCTCTGTTTCAGATGCGCAATGGCTCGGCGCGCCGTCTCTTCTCCGTCGGAACCGGGCAGGCATTCGACGGAAACGAAACCTCGATAATCGACCTTGCCGAGCGCGATCAATATCCTCTCAAAATCAAAACATCCGCTGCCGGGACATCCCCTCGTGTTGTCCGCGACGTGAAAATAGCCGAGAAGGCGTCCCGCCTCCGAGATCGCTCGGTACGGATCCGCCTCCTCTATGCCCATATGAAAAGTGTCCAAATGGATGTCGCATCCGGGCAATTCGTACTCCGCCAAGAAATCCGCCGTCTCCTTTGCGGTGTTGAAAATGTTTGTCTCATAGCGGTTGATCGCTTCCAGATGAACCTTCACGCCATTAGCTTCGGCCACTCGTCCGATGATCTTCAATTGCTTCGCCAAGCGATCCAGATACGGCCTTTTGTCGCGTCCCTCAGGTATCTTCCCCTTCGCCCAACCGATGATGATATCGGTTCGCAGCGCCTTTGCCATCTCCGTATAGCGCAACAGTCCGTCCAACGCGGCCTGCGAAACATCGGGGCGATCATCCGTCAAGCTCACGCGATCCCGCGTATTGAGACGACCGGTCACGATGGCCGCGACGGAGACATTCGATTCCTCCGCGGCCGAAAGAATGTTTCGACAATCCCAATCGACGTCTTCCTCCGTATGGATTTCGACGGCGTCGTACCCCAAGCGAGCCGCGGTCTTCAAGTTCTCGAGGACATCCCCCGTCAGGAGAATGGGAGCTGTCGGCGGCGCCGCGTCCGCGGAGGCGACCGCAAATTTCATCGTGTTCATGGCCTACCTTTCATTTAATTCATACTTTATTTTATTTCGTATTCATGAATTAATTATAAAATCATGTAATTCGTTTGTCAATCGGGCAGATATGCTTTCCGCAAATGCCTTCGAAGAGCATACGACGCCTCGCGTTATGAACGTTTTCGCGACATCGCGCGCGCCTCGCCCGCGAAATCCTTCAAATAATTGCATCTGCGCATTGCATTCGCTTTGGGTTTTATGCAATAATAGGGTGTAATTGAAATACACCGAATTGCAAACGCAATCACCGCGCGAAAAAAGTCAAAGGAGATCGAATATGGCATCCTCCGCTAGTCAAAACTTTACCGAAACCCAACCTATCAATGCCTCCATGGGCTCAAAAATTCGGAAGCTTCGAATGGAGCAAGGCCTGAAAATCTCCGATCTTGCCGAAAAAACGGGATTGACTTCCAGCACCATCAGTCAAGTGGAACGAGCTTTGATCTCTCCCTCGATATCCACTTTAAAGAAAATATGTGATGCCTTGGAAATTTCCATCGGGAAGCTTTTCGAGGAAGCCTCCGATGCCAAGAACTCTCCGATCATGCCCTTCGCGATTCCTTCCTTTCTCGAAAAGGATTTGTTTTTTCAAGCCGGCATCCCCGCCAATGTCACGCGCCCCGCGCTCGTGCTTCATGAGGAAGACCGAAAGATCATGCTGCTCGGCGAAGGTGTTCGCTTTTATCTGCTGACGCCGAATCTGCAAGGCCCCTTTGAATTCACGTACAACGAATTCGATCCGGGAGCGAGCACCGGCGAAACGCCCTACACGCACCAGGGCGTAGAGTGCGGCATCATCCTGTCCGGCGAACTGACGGTTCGCATCGACGACGACACCTATCCGATGAAAAAAGGAGACAGCATCACCTTTCAATCTTCCCGCCCGCATGTGAAGACCAATCACGGCGAGGAGATGTGTACCTGCATTTGGGTCAATTTCCCTCCTTCGTTCTGACGAGGCACGTCAGCATTCCGTCTGCCACAGATATCGCGGATCGTCGACGCGTTCGGTCCATGGCGCGTCGTCGAAATGCCGAATCATCCAACACGTCCACAACCTGTAGCCCGGCGCGGTCACGCAGGGATGCGTCTTTCCTCCCGGCAACGCGGAAAAGCTGTGATTCTCGATTTTGAAGACCTCGTCTCCTATGAACTGCGCGCCGAAAGCCTCCGGTCGCTCGTAACGATAATAGTAGACCTCCGGTTGCGGATGATCGTGCGGGATGAAGCTCGACCAACCGCCCGACTCCGTGATGATCTCTCCGATGACCAATTTGGAATAAGGGGCGTTTTCGTAATCGACCGCGGTTCTCACGATGCGCGTAGCCCTGTCCTCGAAAAGTCCCTTCCCCGAGATCGAGGATCTCACGTCAGCGGGCTTAAAGAAAACAGGATCGAAATCGCCCTCATTCTCCGTTTTTTGAACCAGAACCTCCGCGTTTTCGTGCGCGAAAACGGTGACGGCCACCCCCTTTGGCACATGGAGCAGATAGGGGCCTTCCTCGAACAAGCTGTCGCGCCGCGCCGCCTCGATCGTTCCCTTCCACGCGTAATCTGCCTCGCCCGTGAGCAAAAGGACGATTTGCTCGTCGTCGAGTGAGAAGAATGTCGTTTCCGATTCTCTTTCGAGTCGATATACGCGAATATCCATAAGCATGTCCCTGTATATCCCGTCTCGCGTGACCAAAACGGACTCGCCGTTTTTCGCGAATTCCGGGTATCCGAATTTTTCAAACATTCCCTTGCCCTCTTTTCGTATTCTTCAATATCTTCTTGCTTCGTTGCGCCTGGCTGCATTCTCCTCGAGCGCCGCTTTCTCTTCCTCATTCAGATTTTCCGTCGCCAATCCCGTGTTCCACCAGCTTCCGTAATCGTGCGTCATCGTCTTGGGGAGTACCTTGATGTCGATGAGCGTGACGCGATCCTGCTTTTTCGCGTCGAGGATGGCCATTTCAAGCTCTTCCTCGTTCGCAACGGTATAACCGACGGCGCCGTAACCCTCCGCGATCTTGGCGAAATCCGTATGAAACAGACGTCCCGTATGATTTCCGTGCTCGTCTGCGCAGCGAAATTCCGTACCTAAGTTAGGAATTCCCTTTCCCGTCTCCAAATTGTTGATGCACCCGTAAGAGGCGTTATCGAAAAGCAAGATGTTGATTTTTGCGCGCTCCTGCAAAGCTGTCAAAAGCTCCGTGTGGAGCATGTAGAAGCTGCCGTCGCCGAGCATTGCGTAGACCTCCGCGTCGGGATTCGCGAGTTTTGCGCCGACCGCCGCCGCGATTTCATAGCCCATGCAGGAATAGCCGTATTCCATATGATAGGAATCCTTGACGTCGGCGACCCACATTCGTTGCAGATCTCCGGGCAAGCTGCCGGAAGCTCCGACGACGACGGATCCCGCGTCGATCAGTTCGCGTACTTTGCAGACGACTGCCGCCTGCGAGAGATTCGTTCCTGTCATCTCCGCGAACTCCTTTATGGTATTCGGGTCGCCGTTGGTCACCTCGGGAACGAAGTTCTCTCCGTACCGGGTCTTCGCCAAGCGCGACATCTCCCTGTCCCATTCCGCCTTTGCCGTCCCTATCTCCGAGGTGTAAGACGACCGATAGCGCATAGCCGACATTCTCTCCGAAATGATTTTCATCGTCGCTTTCGCGTCGCCCGTCGCCATGATGCTGTCCATCTTGTACGCGTGAAATCTCGACGCGTTGACGGAGACGATCTTGACGTCGGGATTTTGGAATATCCACTTTGAGGAAGTCGTGAAATCGGACAGGCGACTGCCGACCGAGATGATCACGTCCGCCTTCTTCGCGATGGCATTGGCCGCGCTGTTGCCCGTTGCGCCGATCCCTCCCAAGCAATAAGGATCGTCCCCCGGTATAGCGCTCTTTCCTGCCTGCGTCTCCGCGAACGGAATGTGAAAGCGATGACAAAACGAGCGAATCGCGTCTCCCGCCTCGCTGTATTTCGCGCCGCCGCCGACGATGACCAGAGGCTTCTTCCCGCGAGAGATCGTTTCGCATACCTCGTCCAGATCCGCCTGCGGCGGAATCGTTCGAGGAATGCGATGCACTCGCTTGCGCAGGAAGGATTCCGGATAGTCATAGGCTTCCCCTTCCGTGTCCTGGGGCAGGGCGATGCAGACCGCGCCCGTCTCGGCAGGATCCGTCAAAACCCGCATCGCGTTGATCATCGCAGTCATCAGTTGCTCCGGACGCGCGATGCGGTCCCAGTACTTGCACACCGCCTGATAGGCATCGTTCGTGGTGATATTCGGATTTGCGAATTGTTCGACTTGTTGCAACACGGGATCGGGTTGGCGCGAGGCGTAGGCATCCCCCGGAAACAAGAGCAACGGGATGTTGTTCACCGTTGCGGTCGCCGCCGCCGTGATCATATTCGCAGCGCCCGGACCGATGGATGAGGCCGCGGCGATGATTCGCTTCCTATTGCTTTGCCGCGCGAAACCCGCGGCCATGTGCGCCATCCCCTGTTCGCTTTTCCCTTGATAGTATTTCAGACCGCCCCGATCCCGGGCCAAAGCCTGCCCCAGTCCGCAAACGATGCCGTGCCCGAAGATCGCGGCGATTCCGTCCACGAACTTGATCTCCTCGCCGTCGAATTCCGCATATTGATTGTCCAGAAATTTGATCAACGCCTGTGCCGTTGTCAGCCTCTCGTACTTCATATTCCGCCTCATTTCCGCTAACGCATGCATTCGCAGAGCGCCGCATTCCCGTAACTGTTTATATTCCGCGCCTCAAATGCCCGTGATCTCGCGAAGGTATTCGCGCGCCCGAAGGGCATAGGCAAACGGATTTGCGACGGCCGGATCCTGCTCCGCTTCCACGACCAACCAACCTCGGTATCCGCGCGACTCGAGGACTTCGAAGATCGGAAGAAAGTCCAATGCGCCGTCCCCCGGCACGGTGAATGTCCCCGCGACGACGCCGTCCATGAAGCTCATGTCCTCGTCTCGCACCATATCCGCAACGGCCGGACGTATGTCCTTCAGATGCACGTGTCGCACCCTGTCCGCGAAATCCTTCAGAGATTGAAGCGGATCCTCTCCGCAGTACGCAAAATGCCCGCTGTCGTAGAGCAGGCCTACCGTCTCGGGATCCGTGCGGCTCATCAATTTCGAGACCTCTTCCGCGGATTGCACCGTCGTGCCCATATGGTGATGAAACGTGAGGCTCATCCCCTCGCGCGCGGCCATGCGGCCAAGTTTGTTCAACCCGTCGCACAGCAGATCCCATTCCTTTTCGTTCATTATGTATCTTCCTTTGAAGATCGGGACATCCAAGCCCTGCAAACTGTAGCTCTGCTCGGAAACCCCCACCGTTCTTGCGCCGGCCGCTTTCAGAAACGCGATCGCGCGCTCGAAAGCTGCCGCCGTCGCCTCGAAGGGCTTCGAGATCAGAAATGATGAAAACCAACTGTTGCACAGACTGAGACCCCGCATATCCAACGCTTCTTTTAGCATCAACGGATCGCTTGGAAATTTGGATCCGCGCTCCGTTCCGCGAAATCCAGCCAGCGCCATTTCGCTGATGGATTGTTCGAAGGTATTCCCGGCGCCCAGCTCCGGGCGATCGTCGTTTGACCACGCAATGGGCGCGATCGCCAATTTTATTTTTTCACTGTCCATCTTGTAACCTCTTTTTCGCAATATCCGGTTCAATCGCGCGCTCGCGCGCCGCGTCAATACGACATGATCGCGGCCGCCGCCGTCCGCGTATCGGTCTTTGGAAATAGCTCGAAACCGATCACTCCGTCGTATCCCATCTCCTCCAAATGCGCGAACACGCGGGCGAAGTTGATCTCGCCCGTGCCCGGCTCGTGCCGACCCGGCGCGTCGGCCGCGTGTATGTGCCCGATTTGATCCGCGCATTGACCGATGGTGTTGCATAGGTTCCCTTCGTTGAGCTGCATGTGGTAGATGTCGCATAGAACCTTCAATTTCGGGGATCCGATGATCCGCGCGATTTCCGCGGCGTCGCTCGTGTACTTCAGAAAATTTCCCGCGTGATCGGAAATGACGTTCAACGGCTCCAGATTGAGAACGATCCCCTCCGCCTCGGCCAATTTCGCACTTTCATCCATAATATTGAAAAGACTGCAAAGTTTTACAGTATACGACAATTCCTCGTGCGGGTTTACGACGGCGCCCGTCGCGTCCAAGGCGTTTGAATGCACGGTCAATGACGGGGCTCCGACCTGCTTAGCCGCGTCCATCGAACGTTTCAGAAAATCGAGATACGGCGTCTTGTGCTCCGGATTGATCGGAGAATAGTCCGCATCGCCGTTGAACGCTCGGATGCCCACGCCTGCGGCGTCCGCCGCCTCTTTCACGCGGGCGAGATCCTTGTCCTGCCAACTCCAAAACTCAGCAAACTCAAAACCGTCTTTCCCCGCCGCCGCAAATCGCTCGTAAAACGGGATCTCTCGATACATGGACTCAACGCATACGCTCTTTCGAAATTTCATTCGGTCTCTCCTTTTACTTCGCTCAATTTGACGGGACGACCTTCTCTCATGGATTTTTCCGCCGCGAGAGCCATATAGACCGGTTGCAATCCGTCCTCGCCGGTCACAGGCGTGTCCTTGTCGTTCAGCACGGCGTCCGTGAAGGCGAGGGTTTCGTCTATGAAGGCTTGGTTGTACCGCTCGAGGAAGAACCAGGTCGGTTTCGCCGCCTCCACGCCCTCGACCGTACTGATCGTCGCGGTATCGTTCAGGTCGTTCTCCGCCCTGACGCAACCCTTTTCGCAAAGAACCTCCGTGCGTTGGTCGTAGCCGTAGGGCGCTCTGCGGCTGTTGTCGATCACCCCCAAAGCGCCGTTTTCGAATTTCATCGCGACGACGACGGTATCTGCGTCGCCGAACGCCTTGATCTCAGGGTTGATGAGGACGGAGCCGTAGGCCGTGACCTCCGTCGCTTCGCTGCCGACCAGATATCGAACCATATCAAAATCGTGGATGGTCATGTCCATGAAAATTCCGCCGGACGTCTCCAGATAGGAGAGCGGGGCGATATCGGGATCTCGGGACGTCACCTTGACCGTGTGCGGCGCGCCCAACCTGCCTGAGGCGACGACATCCCTCACCTTCTTGTGATTGTGATCAAATCTGCGAACAAACCCCACCTGCAACTTGACGCCGCATTCCTTGACCGTATCCAACGCCTCTCTGATTTTCGCGGGATCCGTATGTATGGGCTTTTCGCAGAAGATGTGTTTGCCCGCCTTCGCGCCGGCTATGATGAATTCCGCGTGCGTAGCGGTGGACGAGCAGATGAAAAGCGCGTCGACATCCGGATTGTTTATGACATCGTAAGGATCTTTCGAAAGGTCGGATATGCCGAGACCGTCGGCAAATCGAGCGATATCTCCGTCCGCCAACGGATCCGCCGCCGCTGCGACGACGGCCTTGTCCGCGAAAGCGGCGATGTTTGCGGCATGTAACTTTCCGATTCTTCCCAAACCTAGCAATCCTATCCTCAATTGATTTGACATTCATTCACCTCCGTATCTGCGTTGCGTTATCTCGAAGACGCGATCTGAATCGACGATCTCCGAGTTCGTTTTTAAAACATGTTTTTATAGAAATCCGGGCAATGCGGATATGAAATCCCCCTGATCTCCCCTGACTCTCGGCATTCCCCCAGGACGACGGCCGTATGACACGCGACCGTGCCGTCCCACGCGGACGGCCCCGTGATGCGATCGGCCTTCACCTCGTCGACCCACTGTTGAAGCTCGATATCGTAGGCTTCGGTAAATCTCGTCTCCCACCCGGGACGAACCTCAAACGAGCAAGCTCCTCTAGCCCGCGTGACGACGGTCGCGGGATCCGGCAATCGAACCGTCCCTTCCTCGCCGACTGCCTCGCACTGAATGTCGTAACCGTATCCGGAGCTCTGATTCAGCTCGACGTCGATCGTCACGCCGCTTTCCGTGCGCAACAACATGATCTGCGGATCTTGAAGATTCTCCTTCCGCGAAATTCCGTTTTGTCTCGGCAATAGGACTTGCCCTTGCACGTACTCCTCCTCCAACAGCCAACGCATGATGTCGATCTCGTGGATGCCCGCATTTTTGATCGACATCTCGGACGTCATGGTCGCGGCGTGCGTCATGTTTCGGTGGCAGGCGTGGATCATCAGCGGATTTCCGATGACGCCGCTCTTGATCGCGGCCTTCAAAGCCCTGTATCCCGAATCGAACCTGCGCATGAACCCGACCTGAACGATCCTCTTTCCGAGCGCGGATTCGGCTTCCAATATCCTCTCGCAGTCCTTCGTTTCGGGCGACAGCGGCTTTTCGCAAAATACATACTTTCCCTCGGCGACAGCCGCCAACACGTATTTCGCGTGCGTCGCGTCCCACGATGCGACGAGGACGGCGTCCACCTCCGGCGAGAGAATGAGTTCCTCTCCGCTCTCGCAGCATTTCGCGCCGCAGAGGCTCGCGACTCGCTCCGCCGCGTCTCTGTCGACATCCGCCACGGCGACCGTCTCGCATCCGACGATCCTTTCGGAGAGCCGTTTGATGTGCTCCCTGCCTATGGCGCCCGTCCCGATTACGCCGATCCGCAATTTTTCCATATCGTTTCCTCGCTTTCGCCGACGCGGCGAACAAACCGCCGTCTTGCGAAAAAAATTCTCGCCGCCTCAGGCGTCCTGCGTTTTTCCGATCGCGAGGCGTTTTGCCTTCGCCTCGGCCTTGCTCCGCAATACGTCCACAAACACGGCGAGCACGATGACCGCGCCGATCACGATCTGTTGCAGATCGGAGGAGACGCCCATCAGATCGCATCCGTTTCGAATGACGGCGATCATGATCGCGCCGATCAGAGTTCCCCACACATTGCCCTTGCCGCCGAGGAAGGAAGCTCCGCCGATGATGCAGGCAGCAATGGCGTCCAGATCTCCTTCGAGGGACGCGAGCGGCACGGCGGAATTCAGCCTGCCGACATAGACGATTCCCGCCATCGCACAGAAGAATCCCGACGCCGCGTAACAAAAGATCTGCACGCGATCCGTATTGATTCCCGCCAGACGAGCGGCCTCTTTGTTGCCGCCGAATGAATATATCTTTCTTCCCAAGCCCGTGCGCGTGAGGAAGATATGCGTGATCGCATAGAGCAGTATCGTCATGATGAAGGATACGGGGATGTTGAATTGGGGCGAACCCACCCTCGCAGTCCCGATCCATGTGACGCCTGCGGAAAATCCCGAGATGGCTGCGGCTCCCGTGATCAGAAGCGCAAGTCCGCGGTAGATGTTTTTCGTCCCCAACGTAGCGATGAACGGGTGCGGCAGATGCAATTTGGTCAAAAGCAGACCGTTGACCGTCCCGGCCGCGATACCCGTGAGTATGCATACGGGCAACAACACGAACATGCTGCTGATCCCCAAGTTCTTCAAGACGCATCCCGAGACGCAAATGGAGATCGCCAACATCGATCCCGCTGACAGATCGATGCCGCCGAGCAGTATCACGCACAACATGCCCACGCCCATCAACGCGATGATCGGCGTCTGACGAAAGATATTTATGATGTTGGACGCGGATATGAATTTTCCGTCCGTCGCTATGGTGAGTATGATGATCAACAATACCAAAGCCAGTAACGGGCCCAACTTTCCGATAATCCTTTTAAGAGTATTCACGCTGCTCACGACAACTTACCTCCCCATGCTGCTTTCATAATGGATTCCGAATTGAAATTCCTGTCTCCCCGTTCCGTTTCTCCCATGATGCGGCCTTCGCGCATCACGATGACGCGATCGCTCATGCCCAAGATCTCGGGGAGCTCCGAGGAAATCATGATGACGCATTTCCCCTCTCGGCAGAGTTTGTTGATCACTTGATAAATTTCGATCTTAGCGCCCACGTCGATTCCTCGCGTGGGCTCGTCGAAGATGTATATGTCCGCGTCGGTATTGACCCATTTGGCGATGACCACCTTCTGCTGATTTCCTCCCGACAGCGAGCCGACGGGCGTTTGCAGGGACGGCGTTTTGATGTCATAGGTCTTTATGTTTTCGGCGCCAAGGCGCTCGTATTTCTTCTGCTGAATAAATCCGTATTTGCAATCTTTGTCGATGGTTGCGAGAAAGAGATTGTTCTTGATCGAAGCGTCCAAGACCAAACCCTCGCCTTTGCGATCCTCCGTCATGAACGCGATCTTGCGCTTGATCGCGTCTCTCGGGCGTCCCGCCTTCATTTTTTCGCCGCGTATGAAGATCGAACCGCTGTCAAACGGATCCGCGCCGAATATCGCGCGCATGACCTCCGTTCGTCCCGCGCCGACCAAGCCCGCGAACCCCAGGACCTCGCCCGTGTACGCGGCAAAGCTGACATCCTTGATGACGCCCGCGCTCTTCAAATTCTCCACGCGAATCGCCTCTTCTCCCCTGACGGTTTCTTCCTTTGGGAACAGATCCTTCAACGCGCGTCCTACCATGTCACGGATCAGACGATCGTTCGTCATCTCAGAGACCTGCGTGCAACTGATGTGCTCGCCGTCCCTGATGACGGTGACCCTGTCGCAGATGTCAAATATTTCTTGTAATTTATGGGAAATAAATACAATGGCGATGCCTTTTTTCTTCAGAATTTTAATTGTCTCCATGAGCTGATCCACTTCCTTCGCGGAAAGCGACGAAGTCGGTTCGTCCATGATGATGAGACGGGCCTCCGACAGTATCGATTTTCCGATCTCCACCATCTGTTGGACTCCGATCCCCAATTTGCCGCAGAGCATATCGACATCATGATCCTGCCCGAGCTGTTTCATGATATCTGCGGCCTTCTTTCTCATGCTTTTGTAATCGAGAAGGATCCCCTTCTTTTCGTATTGATTGATGAACAAATTATCCGTGATGCTCATGTCCGGAACGATGTTCAATTCCTGATAAATGCATCCGATCCCCACCTTTTTCGCCATGTTGGGATTGGATAAAACCATAGGTCTTCCGTCTATGATGATCTCGCCTTTTTCGGGTTGATTTACACCCGTAAACACTTTGATCAGCGTGGATTTGCCTGCTCCGTTTTCACCGATCAGGCCGTGAACCTCGCCGCTTCTCACTTGGAATGACATATTCTTGAGCGCTACAACGCCGGGGAAGTATTTTGTGACGTTCCTCAACTCCATAATCACGTCGCCCAATTTTTGCACCGCCTTTCCCGGATTTCGAGGGTGCGCATGCACCCCCAAAACATTCATTTCGGGAGTGCATGCGATCATCAGATATGCGTTTGCGCCGGTTGCGTTATCGTCAGCCGGCTCTGTTGACTTTAGCTTGCAGATCCTTCAGAAACTCGGAGACGTTATCGATCGAGATGACTTTCTGTCCCGAATCGATGACCTTTTCCACCGTTTCGCCGTTCATGACCTTGATGGCTGTCTCGATGCCGAGGACTCCCATCTCGTAGGGCGATTGCGCGGTGGTTCCCAGCATGTCGCCGCTTCCCACCAGTTCGCATACGGGGATCGTGCCGTCGAAACCGTAGACCTTGATGCCCTTGTCCTTGACGCCTTCGTACGCGCCCTTCGCCATCGAATCGGCCGTCGTGATGATCAAATCGACCTTCTTTCCTTCGGATTCGAACTTGTTTACGAGGTTCAGAGCCTTGTTGTTCCCCAATTCCTCGGTGGAATCGGCGGGTTCGACCGCGAGAATTTCAACGCCCTTTTCCTTCAATCCCGCTTCGAGTCCCGCGCTGCGATCGTCATGCGTCTTGTCGCCCAATCTGCCGCGCAGAATGATGGCCGTGCCGCCTTCGCCGATCTGTTCGCCGGCCCAAAGCGCGCCTTCCCTCGCCGCGTTTTCATTGCCTGTCCCGATGAACGAGATCTTGTCGGGCAACGAAGAGTCCGTATCGACGGCGATGACTTTGATGCCTGCGTCCACTGCGGACTGCAAGGCGGGAAGCACGGTCTCATCGTTGGACGGGGCGACGCAGAGTATGTCTACACCGTTCGCGATGAGTGTTTCAATATTTTCCACCTGTTTGGCCACGTCGCTCTCGGAATTGGGGGCGATGAACGTGAGGTCGACTCCGTTTTCCTCCGCGGCGACCTCCGCGCCCGCCTTAACCAAAATCCAATATTGGTCCGCGAGCGACTTAACGACGAATCCCACCTTAACGGACTTACCCGCGCCGTTATCGGCGGGATTGCCTGAGTCGTTGGCGTTTCCGCCGTTGTTCTTCGAGCAAGCGCCCATCGCGGTCACCGAAAATACCAGTATCAAGGCCAGTAGAAATGTAAGCAGCTTTTTTTTCATAGCTTCCTTCCTCCTTTTTTCTCCGTGTTTGCCGAATATGAAAAACGGCAAGCTCAATATATGAGAATTCTAACACCTGCAATAAAGTATTTCAACATAAATTTTGTGATAGTTATCGATATTCATTTTTAATGAAAATATTTATTATACAACAGTATAATTTCCTTAATAAAGCAACTGTCGTTTCCAAGCGTCGATTTTGAGGTTAAACTCCGTTGCCGCAGACCCGCCGAAGCCCTTGTTTTCAAGCGTCCTCGGGTTTTTCTTTACAAGAATGCACCTTCGTAATATAATTTTTGTGTGAAATATCGCCGTTGCGATTGCGATTTCCGTTACCAACCGAGTCATGCATAGGAGCGTACACATGGACAAACTTTACGAAATGACCCGAAAATTTGAGACGCAGTATTGGAACGATTCATGCTCGATCAAGGAACTGACCTACGCCATTGAACGCGGCGCAACCGGCGCCACGACGAATCCTGTCATCGTAAAAACCGTTTTGGATTCGGAATTGGATCTTTACAAGGACTTCATCCAAGCGACGATCAAGGAAAATCCCTCCGCGACGGAGGACGAGATATCGTGGATCGTCATCAAAAAGATGGCCGCGGACGGCGCGGAGCTTCTGTTGCCGCTCTTCGATCCAAAAAAGGGCACGGGGCGAATTTCGATTCAAAC
>JAIRTJ010000095.1 GCA_031254995.1 Eubacteriales Family XIII. Incertae Sedis bacterium | reverse complement strand
AGAACCACGCCCATCTTCTTCAGATCTTCGTACCGCACGGCCGCCACCCGTCTTTGACGCATAATCCGGATCGCGGAGACATTGCCGACGCCGGGTATGCGCAAAAGCTCTTCCTGCGACGCCTTGTTGATCTCGATGGGGAATCTCCCTATGTGTCGCAATGCCCAAACGATTTTCGGATCCAGGTCACAGTCCAGATTCGGATTTCCTTCGGGGAGTATCTCGTCGGCTGTAAACCCGTAAAATCGCAAAAGCCAATCCGCTTGATACAGTCGATGCTCGCGCTTCAACGGCGGCGGCGCGACGGGATCCGGGAGATCCGGGTGAGACGAAACGGGTATGTAAGCGGAAAAATACACGCGCTTGAGCGAAAACTTGCGATAGAGAGCTTCCGATATCCCAAGAATCCGGCGATCGCTTTCCGAAGACGCGCCGACGATCATCTGCGTGGTCTGACCCGCAGGGGCGAATTTCTCGCGGCAGCGTTTGCCGCGCAACGTTGCGGGAGGGCGCGCGTCGTTCGCAAAAATCGCGTTCTCGGGCGCGTCCCCGACGTAACGCTCCATGATCTCGGACAAGCTTCCGTCACCGACGGAGACGTTTGCGCCCTCGGTTCGAAACTTTCCCATGGAACCTGCGAATTTCAGGGTTCTCTGTTCCGCCTGCGTCTTCGCGATCTGCCTCATCGGAGCGAAAATCGCCGAAGGATTTTTCTGGGGCGCCAACTTTTTAAGGCTCTCGCCGGACGGCAACTCCACATTGACGCTCATACGATCCGACACGAAGCCTATTCTGCTCAAGAGCTCGGGCGAGACACCGGGAATCACCTTGGCGTGAATGTATCCGACGAAACCGAATACCTCCCGCAACAGATACAGGCACTCGTACATGCGTTCCGCCGTATAATCGGGCGAAACCATGACCGCCGAACTCAGAAAAAGCCCCTCGATGTAATTGCGCCTGTAGAATTCCATCGATAGATTCGCCAACTCCGAGGGTTCGAAGGTGCAACGCCGCACATCCGCCGTACGCCGGTTTACGCAGTATTTGCAATCGTATGCGCAATCGTTTGACAAGAGCACTTTGAGCAGGCTGATGCACCGTCCGTCCGCCGTCCAAGAATGGCAGATGCCTGCGCAGACGGCGCTCCCTATTCTGCCCGCGTTGCTGCGCGAAACGCCGCTCGACGAACACGAAACGTCGTATTTCGCACCTTCGCCGAGTATCGTCAACTTCTCAAACACCCTGCTTTCCATCCGATTTCCTCCGGCAAACGCGAACCGAACGCGCGCAATGCCATATTCGCGCAGGATCGCGTTGCGCCTCCCGCCGGCGCGCCCCCTTTTTTCATCCTTCGGAGGCGCGGCAAAAATAAAAGAACATGCGTTCATTATATTACAATGCGAACACATGTTCAATAGTTTTTTGAAATTTCTTGTTTTGCCTCGGGTTTCGCCGATATCTCCGTTCCCAAAAGCCGAAGCCTGATGCTATTTGTTCTTGAAGGATGCCTGCCGTTTTTCGACGAACGCGACCATGCCCTCGACCCTGTCTTCGGACGCGAACGCGACAGTGGACGCTTCCGTTTCAAACGAGATCGCCGATTTGACATCCATGTTCGCGCCGTTGTTGATCGAGACCTTGGCCATGCGCACGGCTATGGGAGCCTTGTTCAAGACCTGTTGCAACCAAGCGGTCGCCTCGGAGAGCAGTTCGTCGGGCGGAAATACCTTCTCGACCAATCCGATGCGCATCGCCTCCGCCGCGTCGATGATCTCCGCGCTGTAGATGAGATACTTGGCCATGCCTTTGCCCACTAGCCGCTGCAAGCGTTGCGTCCCGCCGAATCCCGGGATGATGCCGAGATTGACCTCGGGTTGTCCGAACTTCGCCTTTTCCGATGCGAATCTCACATCGCACGACATGGCGAGCTCGCAACCGCCGCCCAACGCGAACCCGTTCACGGCCGCGACGACCGGCTTTTCAATGTTTTCGACGAGCGACATCACGGCTTGCCCTTTCAGCGTGAAATCCCGGCCATCGATCATGCCCATCTTGCTCATGGCCGCGATATCCGCGCCGGCGACGAACGAACGGCCCTCGCCCGTGATGATCGCGCCCTTTACTTCGTCCGCTTTCGCGATAAAGCCGAACGCGTCCGCAAGGTCGTCCAACACATCTCCGTTCAGTGCGTTCAACGCCTCGGGTCTGTTGATCTTCACGACGGCGATGCCTTCGCTAACAGTTACGATTATTGTCTTGTAATCCTTCATTTCATCATACCTCTCTTCGCTTGCGATAACATGATTGCCCGAAATCCGAGTCGACGCGCGCGCCCCAAACCCGGATCAGCGCAGGCGCGACTCACTCCACCAATGTATATATCTCTTCCGGGGTCTTTCGTCCGGGACTTTTCGACGCGCCGTCCGGTACGCCCAATGCGATGAGCGCAGCCATGTAATACCCTTCCTTGTCGAATCCCGCTTCCGCGCGAACAAGCTCTTCGATGGCGGCGGCCGCGTAGTTCGCGCTCGTAAGCCAACAACAGCCGTATCCGAGATCGACCGCTCTCAGATACAGATGCTCGACGGCCGCGCCGAGACTCTGCATACCCGGATTCCGATAGCGCATAAGGTCGTCCAATATCTGAGGATCCGCACCGATAAATTCGTATTCCGCATATCCCGACGGGATGTAGGTTTCCGTCATGACGACGATGAGCACGGGCGCCCCTGTGAAAAACAGCGTGAAATTCTTCGCAAACTTTCGAAATCTGTCGCCCTTCGTCTTGTCCGCGACATCCATGCGCTTTGAAATCTCCTCGTTCTTGCTTCGAACCGCTTCCGCGGCCTTGTCGATCAGTTCCCTGTTCTTTATTACGATAAAATGCCAATTTTGTAGATTTTTACCGGATGGCGCGACGCGAGCCGCTTCGATCATTTCCGAAATATCGGCATTCGGTACGTCGTCCGCCTTGAATTTCCTTACGCTCTGTCGTTTATGCATTGCTTCTTTCAATTCCATAATTCACCGAGGATCATCGCCCGCCGGCGGCGGGATTCCTCATCCCTCCTTTCGGGATTCTTCACGCGCGACGCGGAAACGCAAAACGCAGGGGTGCGTCTTACCCTGTTCGTCTGTGTCGATAAATGCAGTTTATCACAATCGGAACCCGTTTTAAAGAGCGATGCCCGCAATTTCGGTTGCGACCATGCCGCTTCGTCTCACGCTTTCGTCTTCGATCGGAAAAATTTGCATCTTCCGCATCCGTGTTGTATAATCATATAGCGTTCAAAAAAGGACGCGAAGCATTCTGAATAAAGGGGCATCTTGCCCGAATGCTCTCTGCTCCGAGAAGATCGGAGCCATTCGGACCGAAGGGAGGTGAAACAGTGAAACGTTATGAGATCATGTTCATCATTGCAGCGGCATTGGAGGACGAAAAGAAGGAAGCGGTTATCGAAACGGTCAAGGAGATCATTTCCGACGGAGGCGAAGTGACGAAGGTCGAGGTGATGGGTCTGCGAAAATTGGCTTATCCCATCCGCAAAAAGAACGACGGATACTACGTGTTGGTCGAGTTCAAAGCGCCCGCGGATCTTCCGAAGGAATTGGATCGGCGATTGCGAATTTCCGACGATGTGATCAGACATCTGATCATCAACAAAGACGAGGACAAGGAAATCGCATCTTAGTTTGACGAGTTCCGATTAGGAAAGGAGAGGCGTGACGTCGAAAACGTTACGCGAAGACGATTATGAATATTGTCATTTTGGTCGGCAATCTCGCGCGGGATCCTGAGGTTCGATACGGCGCGAATCAACTCGCCATCGCAAAGTTGACCATCGCGGTCAACGACCCGCTCTCGAAGGAAGATCGCGCGGATTTCATTCGCGTGACCGCGTTCGGCAAGCAAGCGGAAAACATCGAGAGATACCTGAAAAAGGGAAGCAAGGTCGGCGTGGAAGGCCGGTGGCGGCACGATAGCTACGAAAAAGACGGTCAACGCATCTATACCGACGAGGTCATAGCGAATCGGGTGGAATTTCTCGACAGAAAAGAGCGCTCGGAGGGCGACGCGAGTTTCGGCGGACAGTACGGCGGCTCTGCCGCAACCGGAAACGCGGGATCCGCGCCGACGGGCGGCGCCCCCGCCGGTTTTGCGGAGTTGGATGACGACGATGATCTGCCTTTCTGATCGCGCCGTTGCGAGTTGCAAACGAAAGGCGCAAAAGACTGCATGAGGTGTATATAAAGGAAGCGAGGAGCGAGCATCGCCCGGGCTTCAGGTGATTACGGAGGGAACAATGGCGGAAAGACAAAGACGCGGCGGAGGCGGCGGCATGCGCAAGAAAAAAGTATGCCAATTCTGCACGGACAGAGACCTTGCAATCGATTACAAGGATGTTGAAACACTATCGAAATTCATTACGGACAGGGGCAAGATACTGCCTAAGCGCGTCACGGGCGCGTGCGCGATTCATCAGAGAGAGGTTGCGCGAGCCATCAAACGAGCGAGAATCGTCGCGCTGTTGCCCTATGTGAGGGATTGATTCAGGCGAAAACGGCCATGAGAGAAAAGCTGTTGAAAAAAATCGCGGGGCCATATGTCGTGAGTGCGCTCATCATACAGGCTCTCGTCCTCTGCGCGCTGATCTATGCGTACTTCAACAGGGAATTTGTCATTCCTCAGATTTGCGTCGCCGCGGGATTCTTCGTCCTGTACGTCTCCCTTTCATTGCTGATCGCGCGGTTGCAGCGGAACCGCGTCGGCAAATTGCTCGATGACATCGGGAAGGAAGCGGAGGAGACGCTCAAGTATTCGTTGCGAAATCACCCGTTGCCGCTCTGCGTAGTCGCAGGTGACGGGAGAATCGTCCTGATGAACGAGAGATTCAAGGAGACCTTTCGCGACATCGCAGAACAAAAGGCGGACGTGAAAGCGTTCACCGGCTTTGAATCGAAGGAGTTCAAGCCCGACGAAGAACGAAAGCCGCTTAAAACCGTTCGGAACGATAGGACTTACATCATCCTTTCGGCCTATTTGAACAGAGCCGTGAGCGAAAGCGTCCTGCTGTGCTTTGTGGACGCTACGGATTACGAAAAACTGAAAACCCGTTACAACGAAGAAAAAAAGTGCTTCGCCTACATCATCGTGGACAATTACGACGAATTGTTGTCCAAGTCGCCCGACGAAAAACGACCGCTCATCGCCGCGAATATCGAGACGATGATACGGCAGTGGGCGATGAGCATCGACGCATCCGTCCTGCGCTTTAAGAAAGACCAATACCACTTGATCTTTGACAGAAAATATTTCAAGGGACTTTCCGACAGTCGATTTTCCGTGTTGGACAGCATTCGCGAGATCGAAACGGACGCGGACTTTCCCGTTTCGCTCAGCATCGGCGTGGGACTCGACGGCAGTTCTCCGAGTCAAACGGCAGAATACGCCGTGTTGGCCTTGGATCTGGCGTTGGGCCGCGGCGGCGATCAGGCTGTGGTCAAGAGCGGCAAGAAAGTGACTTACTTCGGCGGCAAGGTGCAAGTCATCGAAAAGCGAAACAAGGGCAAATCGCGCGTCATGGCGCACGCGCTGAAACAGCTCATCGCTCAGTCCTCGCAGGTGATCATAATGGGTCACAAGAATCCCGACATGGATTCCTTCGGCGCGGCCGTCGGAGTACATCGCATCGCGTTTGCGAATAACAAGGACGCTTACATCGTGATCGATTATTACAATCACACGCTGAAAGACGTCTATGAGCGAGCCGAAAAATCGGGCAGCTACCGATTCATTAGGAGCGAGGAAGCGTTGAAGCTCGTAAACAGGGATACCCTGCTCGTCGTGGTAGACACGCATGTGCCTGACATGACGGAATGCCGAAATCTGCTCGGAAAGACCGACAAGACCGTGGTGATCGACCACCACCGAAAGATGGAGCGATTCATCGACAGCGCTACCCTGACCTTCATGGAGCCGAACGCGTCTTCCACGTCGGAATTGATCGCGGAGATCATGCAGTACGATGATGACATACGCAAGATCAACAAGACGGAAGCGGAATTGTTGCTCGCGGGAATCTTCGTGGACACGAACAGCTTCTCCGTAAAAACGGGCGCCAGGACTTTCGAGGCGGCGGCGTGGCTCCGCAACAACGGAGGAGACAGCACCGCAGTTCGTCAGCTCTTGCAGAGCGATCCTGACGATTTTCGCCAACGAGCCGGCATCATCGCAAATGCGAAATTCGACCGAAACGGGATTGCGATTTCCCGCAACGAGGGCAAGCACGAAAACGCGCAGATCATCATCGCTCAGGCCGCGGACGAGCTCTTGGACATCAAGGGGATTCGAGCCAGTTTCGTGGTCGGTGAAACGCAGAGAGAAGTCGTCGTCAGCGCTCGTTCGCTAGGCGACCTCAACGTGCAGGTTATCATGGAAAGATTCGGCGGCGGCGGGCATTTGACGATGGCGGCCGCGCAGATAACGGACATGACGCCGGAGGAAGTCATCAAAAAAATCAAGAAGTACATCAATGAGGCGGACGCAAAATGACGATTCGCTCCGCGGCCGCAACGCGAAATTCGAGCGGCAACGAAGCGCAAAAGTTGCAGTGAAAGGGAAATGAGGCAAAAAAGTATGAAAATAATATTATTGGAAGATGTTGCAGGCAAGGGCAAAGCGGGCGACGTGGTAAAGGTCAACGACGGTTATGCGAGAAACATGCTGTTTCCGAGAAATCTCGCGGTAAGCGCCACGGAAGCGAACATGAAGAACCTCGAAAAGCGAAAAGCCGCTTTGGCCGCGAAGAAAGCGCAGGAGACGGAACAGGCGAGGGAAATCGCGGAGAAGATCGACAATCTCAGCGTCACGATCAAGACCAAGTCCGGAGAAGGCGGCAGGCTCTTCGGCTCTGTCACCGCGCAGGGTATCGCTCAGGCGGTAAACGAGCAACACGGCGTATACGTCGATAAGCGAAAGATCCTCTTGGACGCGCCGATAAAGACATGCGGAACGCATCCCGCAGAAATAAGGATCTATCCGGAGATCGTCGCAACCGTTCGCGTATTGGTGGAAGCGAATGAATGAGAGGGTTCCTCCTCACAGCGACGACGCGGAAGCGGCTGTATTGGGCGCGGCGCTCCAAAGCAAGCAAGCGCTCTATGATGTCGCGGAGACCCTGACCGAAATCGATTTCTACCGCGAAGCCAACCGCCGTATTTTCGCGGCTATGACCGAGCTTCATCGCGAGGGCAATGTCGCGGACATCGTCACCGTCACCGAAGCGCTCAAAAAACGCAAGGAATTGAGCGCGGCCGGAGGCGCGGACTACATCGGCAAATTGGCCGGCGCAGTGCCGTCTCCTTCGAGCGCGTTGCAATACGGCAAAATACTGATCGGTAAAGCGATCCTGCGAGGACTCATCGAGAAATCGGGAGAGATCATAGCGGAGAGCTACGACGATCGGGAGGATGCGGAAGACATCCTCGAAAAGGCCGAGCGCAGGATTTTGGAGATCGGACAAGGCAGGCAAGGAAAGGACTTCGTCCATGTCAGCGTCGCTCTGCAGGAAACGCTGAAACGCATGGAGATGTTGAAGGACAAAGGCAGCGATTTGACCGGACTCAACACGGGCTTTGCGGATTTGAACAAGATCACGTCAGGGTTCCAAGCTTCGGATTTGATCGTCTTGGCCGCGCGGCCGGGCATGGGGAAAACCTCTCTTGCCCTAAACATAGCCATGAATGCCGCTCTGAAAGACGACGCGACCGTGATGATTTTCAGCCTTGAAATGTCCCCTTCTCAATTGTCTCAGCGATTGCTCAGCGCGGAAGCGGGCGTCGACATGAACAAGATAAGGGACGGCAGCGCGTACAACGACAAGGAAGCCATGGAACGCATTTTCGAGAGCATCGAAAATCTGTCGAAGGCAAAGATCAACATCGTCGACGGGACTTCGGGCATATCCATCAACGAGATCAAGAACAAATGCCGAAGGCTCAAGACGAAGGACGGCTTGGATCTGATCATCGTAGACTATCTGCAATTGATGGATTTGGGAGGAATCACACGCGCGGACTCGCGCCCCGAAAACAGGCAACAGGAGATCGCCTCGCTCTCCCGTATGTTGAAACAATTGGCGGGAGAAATGGAGTGTCCTGTTCTCGTACTGTCGCAGCTGTCGCGGGCGGTGGAAAGTCGCGGCGTACACAAGCCCGTGCTCTCCGATCTGCGGGAATCCGGCGCGATCGAACAGGACGCCGATATCGTCATGTTCATCTATAAGGAAAAATCCGACGACGACGCGGACAATGTGAGGCAGCTTCTCATAGAAAAGCACAGGAACGGCGAAACGGGGAATATTCAATTGGTCTGGTTAGGAAGATATACTAGATTTGGGGATTTTACCCCCGGAAGCGCACCGCCGTTCTAACGCGGCCGCGCATATTTCGCGATAGAAGAAATGGGGAGAATATGAAAAACGTAACGGCGGTAATAGGTTCCCAATGGGGAGATGAGGGTAAGGGCAAGATCATTGACTATCTGGCGAGCAAGGCCGATATGGTCGTGCGGGCGCAGGGCGGAGGCAACGCAGGACATACCGTTGTGATCGAGGGAAAGAAATACGCGTTGCACCTCGTACCCTCGGGCGTTCTCAACGCGGGTACGATCAACATCATAGGCAACGGCGTGGCTTTTGATCCCGCAGACTTCTTTTCCGAGATCGAAGAGCTCGACGCGGGCGGCGCGAATATCGACGGCATCTATGTCAGCGACCGGGCGCATATCGTATTCCCCTACCATAAAACGTTGGATGCGCTTGCTGAAAAGGCGCGAGGCTCAGACAGCATCGGAACCACTCTGAAGGGCATAGGACCGTGTTACACGGACAAGGTCGAGAGATGCGGCCTCAGGGTCTGCGATCTCTTGGACGAGGACTCCTTTCGCGCGGCGTTCGCTCAACGCGTTGACGCGAAGAATGAAATCATCGTAAAGCTGTACGGCGGTACGCCGCTGGACAAGGAAGCCGTCACGGAAGAATACGTCGCCTACGGAAAGAGGCTCGCCCCCTATGTGCGCGACACGAGCGTCATGGTTCACGAGGCGATTTCGGCGGGTAAAACGGTTCTTCTCGAAGGAGCGCAGGGATCCATGTTGGATTTGGATTTCGGCACCTATCCTTTTGTAACATCTTCTCACCCCACGTCGGGCGGATTCGCCGTCGGCGCGGGCATCGGCCTGAGTACGGCCTGCGAGGTCATCGGTATTACGAAGGCGTATACCACGAGGGTCGGAGCGGGACCGATGGTCACGGAATTGACGGACGAAGTCGGCGACATGATCCGCGAAAAAGGCAGAGAGTTCGGCACCACGACGGGTCGTCCCAGGCGTTGCGGTTGGTTTGACGGCGTCGTCGTGCGGCATTCCGCGCGCATAAACGGCATGACGAGTCTCGCGCTCATGTTGCTCGACGTGTTGGATGATTTCGACGAAATCAAGCTGTGCCACGCCTATGAGAAAAACGGCGAGATCCTCGAATATTTTCCCGCGAGCGCCGTTGCTTTAAAAGGAAGCAAACCTCTCTACAGAACGGTGAAGGGTTGGAACGCGAGCTTGACGGAATGTCGTACGTGGGACGATCTGCCCGCAAATGCGAAGGCGTACATCTCCGCCGTCGAAGAGATCGCGGGCGTCCCGGTTAAAATCGTTTCGGTCGGCTCAGGCAGGGAGCACACCATCGCTCGAGAGGACATCCTTTAAATGGATTTTAAGAGAGAAAAATCCAAAAATTATTTCCTCGATGATACGCCGGTGCCGAATATCTTCATTGCGGAATATCTGCCCGATGCGCCGGGAAATCATGTAAAGGTGTACCTCTATGCCTTCATGTATTCCGGCATCAATCACATCCTTTCCAACGAGAGCATCGCGAAGAACTTGGGTCTGAGCGTCGAGGATGTGTCAGCGGCGTGGACGTACTTTGAAAAATACAGGGCTATTCGCAAGATATATCCCGATCCCGACGACAAACTGCGCTACAACGTGATCTTCATCGACTTAAAGAGCGGAGTTTTCAGCAACGCCGGAGATGCCGCCGCCGAGAAACAGACGGGAAAGGCCGCCTACGGCGCGGGTCTGGGGCACGCCGCGCTGAAAGAACTCTTCAGGGAGATAGAGCGCATCACGGGCAAGCCGATCCCGGGGGGCGACTATCAGAAGATCGGATTTATGCTCGAGGATTACGACGTCGGCCCCGAGATCATCGCTTGCGCCTATCGTTATTGCGTGAAGAAGGGCAAGCGCTTCGGCGCATCCTATGTCGAGGGAATCGTGCGGGACTGGGACGAACGAAATCTGCGCACGGAGGAGGCTGTGACCGAATACTTGGAGCGTTGCGACCTCAGATACGGTCAATACAAGCAGATCATGAAGGCTCTGGGCTTGGGATCCTCTTCCGTCACGGATGCGGAGCGAAGCGCCTTCGACCTGTGGTTGGACGACATGGGCATGAGCCTCGAAAGCATATTGGACGTATGTCGCAAGGCAGCCGGAAAAAACAACAAGTTCGCCTACGTGAAGAAGATCATCGAGAGCGATTTCGAAAAATCCGGCGGGAACTTGCCATCGGCCGCAAGCGGAAAGACGAACCGAAAACGCTTCTATGAGACGCGGCGCTTGGACAGCGAGAACTCGGCGAAGAGCAGAGTCGCGGAAGTCTACGCGCGTTGCCCCGAGATCAAAATCCTGGATAAGGAGATCTCGGATCTGAATATGGAATTGGTCGGCGTCATGATTTCCGGAGCGGACAACCGAAAAGACGCCGCAACACAGATCAAAAGCCGCGCGGAAAAGAAGGCCGCCGAGCGGGACGCGTTGATGGAAAAATCGGGATTTCCGATCAATTACACGGATATATTGTACCATTGCCCCCTCTGTAAGGACACCGGCATACTGGATAATGGGGTTAGTTGTTCATGCTTCAAAATATCGGAGAAAACAATGTGAAAATCCGGTGAAGATCGGGCGAAGATGTTTGAATTGAAAACACGCGTATAGTATAATGTGCCCATGGGTTTTGTAAAAGAACTGTTAGGCAAAAGTAAAAAAAATGTAAGAAAGGGCGTCCTAAACCTCCGGATTCGCATAGGAACGGAACGACGGGCGGCTTTGTTGCTTTTGAAACATCTGCAACGAAGACTTGGATTTTCGCTTCAAGCGAACCGCATCTTGTTGCTTGATGTCAGATTGCCGCAGTTGCGGAGAGTCGCGAAAACTTTCCGAAAGAAATCGTCCGAAATCATTTCGCGCGCGAGCGCCGCGATCTCTCGTCTCAAGGGCGCGGATTTTTCAAAAGAAGCGATTGTCGCCTTCGCCCGGCGCGCATGCGCGCAATTCATGGAGCGAACAGAGGGCATTCGCTCGATCGCATTTCGGCGAATGCTCATCATCGGACGACGCGGTCGCGTCGAGGCGATCAGAGCTTTTTACGCGCTCGACGAAAAATTCTACACGGTGCGAGTCTATTCGGATATGCACAAAAAAGCTCTGTTGGGCGGGTTTTTCTCAGCTTGTTTCATCGTCGTCACGGCCTTTGTCATATCGAACAACGTCACCGCATACGAATACAGCTACCAGGGCAAGGTCTTGGGCATCGTGCGCGATCGGGAGCAGGTCTATGAAACGGTCGCTCTCGTCAAAGACAAGCTGAATGCGGAAAACGGCGCGGAGATCATCATAGACGACGAGGAGGACATCGAGTTTACAAAGGTCATCGTCGCGGGTCCCTCGGCTGTCGAGACCTTGGACACGAAGGAGGATGTTCTCGACAATTTAACCTACCTGAAGGAGGTGCGCGTGAAGGGTTATGTCCTCGAGGCGGACGACGCGGAGATCGGCGTCTTCAGCAACCCCGACGACGCAAACGCTATTTTAGACGAGGTGAAAAGCCATTATTTGAAGGATCGCGATCCGTCGGAATTCAAGGAGATCTCGTTCCTCGAAGCCGTGAATATATCGGAGACGGAGACGATGTCGGAAAATATCGATGATCCCAGGGATGTACTCGCCGAGGTCATGAAAGGCTTTATCGAAGCGAAGATCTACACAGTGAAAGCGGGGGACACCGTATCCGGAATCGCGCAGGCTCACGGCGTGACGATCGAGGAGATGCAGCGGCTCAATCCCGACCTCGATCAGGACTTGGTTCACGAGGGCGAAGAGATTCAAATGGAAGAGCAACGATCCCTGATCAATCTGCTGACGACGGAAACGGCCATCTACGAGGAGTCTTTCCCGTTTGAGACGATTTACGAGGATTCGAACAATTATTATGAGGGCGAGTTGATCGAGAAGGTCGCGGGTGTGAACGGCCTGCGCAAGGTCACCGCCGACATCGCGAAGGTGAACGGCTCGGAAATCAACCGAGAGATTTTGGATTTCGAGATACTCGAAGAACCCGTGTCCGCGCAAGTGCTCCGAGGCACGAAGGAACTTCCGCCGCTCATCGGCCTGGGATATTTCATCCGTCCCGCAAGCGGGTCTGTGACCTCGAACTTCGGACCCAGGTGGGGACGGACGCACATGGGCATCGACATCGGCGTCCGTTACGCGCCCGTATACGCGGCCGACGGCGGCAAGGTCGTATTCGCGGGCAATCGCGGCGACGGCCTCGGAAATACGATCCGCATAGATCACGGCGGCGGCAGGCTGACGGTATACGCACATCTCAGCAAGATCTCCGTGAGCGTCGGACAGTCCGTATTTCAAGGACAACGCATCGCCACGAGCGGAAATTCCGGGAATACGACGGGGCCGCATCTGCACTTCGAGGTGCACATCAACGGCGTGCCAAAGAACCCCATGAATTATCTGTAAGGGAGAGCGATCGACATGGAGTCAAAGAAAATCCTGATCATCGAAGATGAAAAATCCATCTCCGATATCGTAAAATTCAATCTTACAAAAGAAGGATTTCGAGCCGACACGGCGTACGACGGGCAGGAAGGCTTGGACAAAGCCCTCGCGGGGGATTTCGATCTCATTCTCTTGGACGTAATGTTGCCAAGCATCGATGGATTTGAAATCTGCCGAAAATTGCGCGAACAAAGCGCGGTTCCGATCATCATGCTCACCGCGAAGGAAGAGGAGGTGGACAAGGTTCTCGGCCTCGAACTCGGCGCCGACGACTACATCACCAAGCCCTTCGGTCTCAGGGAGCTCATCGCAAGGATCAAGGCGAATATACGTCGGACGGCATTGACGGGCAACGGCTCGCAAAACCCCGCGAACGCGCGGGATTTCAGCAACCTCACCATCGACATGGACAGATACGAGGTGCGTAAAGACGGAAAACCCCTGGAATTGACACTGCGAGAATTCGAATTGCTGAAATACCTCGCAGAACGCGAGGACAAGGTATTTTCTCGCGAACAACTGCTTGAGGACGTTTGGGGATACGAATACTACGGCGATATCCGGACGGTGGATGTCACCGTCCGGCGCCTCCGCGAAAAGCTGGAGGACGACGCCGGAGATCCCAAGTACATCATGACGAAAAGGGGCGTGGGGTACTATTTCAGGAGGCCGTAGGCCATGCCCAAGCCTCACGGGTTTCAAAATATAAGGCCCAAGATCGTGATTCTTGTCGCGTCGCTTGCGGCGCTCGCATCTGTCATTATTCGCATACTTTTGAATCTCAACCTGTCTTTCCCTCTTTCGGCAATGATTGCCGTCGCCGTCGTCACGCTGTCGGCTTTTTTTTCCTCGGCCGGACTGTCCGACTCAATCATCGAAGACATCGACGTCCTGCGTCGAAAGTTGGACGAGAACTATTCCGAAATCACGACGGAAAAGGACAAATTGGAGACCATTTTGAAGCAGATGGCCGACGGGATGATCGCCGTTTCCGGGACGGGGCGCATAATTCACGCAAACGACGCGGCGCGGCGCATGCTGCGCATATCGGACGAGGACGCCGTTCACCGAAAATACGACGGTATCATTTTGCGGTTCAGCGATTCTCTGACCCTGTCCGAAATCCTTCGCAATCTCGAAAACGGCGTGACAGAGGGCAATTTCTCCTACGGCGGTGCGGTTTATGAGGTGCGCTACGACAAATTCAGGGACGCGTCGGGCGGGGAGGAAGGCATCATCATCATTCTTCAAGACGTAACGGAACGTCAACGAATCGACAACATGCAGATCGATTTCGTGGCAAATGTCTCGCACGAGCTCAAAACGCCTCTCACCTCGATCAAGGGATATACGGAGACCCTGCTCGAGGGCGGGGCGGAGGACGCGGAGACGGCCAAGGAATTCCTCGAAATCATCAACAGCGAGACCGATCGCATGAATCGTTTGGTCAAGGATCTGTTGCAGCTTTCGAGACTGGATACCAAGCAACAGAAATGGTACAAGGAAGAATCGGACATAGTCGCGCTTGTGCGAACGGCGGTGAAGAAGATCGACATGTTCGCGAAAAGCAAGAGACAACACGTCAATCTCATCTTCGATCGCGACCTGTCGATCATGCTGAATATGGACAGGGACCGGATCGAGCAGGTGGCGCTGAATATCCTGAGCAACTCGATCAAATACACGCAGGAGGGCGGAAGGATAGACGTGGACGTCTTTCGCAAGGGCGACGAGGTGAAGATCGTAGTCATGGATAACGGAATCGGCATCCCGGAGAAGGAATTGTCGCGCGTATTCGAGCGGTTTTTCCGCGTGGACAGATCCCGGTCGAGTCGCAGCATGGGCGGCACGGGTCTCGGCCTCGCCATCTCCAAGCAGATCATCGAAGAACACAAAGGAAGCATCGATATCGAAAGCATCTTAGGGAAGGGAACGATGGTCGTCGTCGCATTGCCGCTGCCCCGCGTCAGAGGCAAACGCGGGATCCTGTAGCGCGACTCCGCTCCGATCTCGCGCCTCCGCCCGGTCGAAAAGGATTCGATTGCATTTCACGAAGGACAAAAGTATAATAGTTGTATTGCAATAATATTTTTTGTGATTCCCGATGCGGGATCATAAGCGGACGACGCTCAAGCAAAATCAAAGATGAGGTGAAAGCATGAGAGAAATTCCGTCCGAACGGTTGAATGAAAAGATTAAAAAGGTGTGGAGAATCACCGGCCTGATCGGAACGTTTTTTCTGGCGCTCGTGACTTTCGGCCCGCTCATTATCCTCACAATCTTCTTCGACGTCGGTCCCCTGTCGTTCATCATCCCTTCCTGCATCATCCTTTTTTGGAGAATACCTTCGTTCTTGTTCTTTCCCCGCGTGCGATACGCGCGATGGCGATACGAATTGTTGCCGGACGAAATCGACATCATGGAAGGCCTGTTTTTCATCACGAGGACGATCATCCCCATGGTGCGCGTGCAGTTCACGGATACGACGCAGGGTCCGATCATGCGCGCGTTCGGTCTTTCCTCCGTCAAAATCGTCACGGCGGGAGGCGAAAAGGTCATCCCCGGACTTACGTCCGAGCGCGCGGAATACCTCAGGGACAAGATCGCGGATCTCGCAAAGATCGCGAAAGAGGATGTCTGATATGAATCCTTTGGAGGGAAGACATCGCGTACATTGGTCATACATTCTGACCAAAACATTGGGAAATTTGCGTCAATGGATCTTCGCGATCATCATCCCGATCGTCAGCGCGTTCAACAGCGTGCCCGCGCTCAAAGAAAACGGCGGGCTGTCCTTCAGAAACCCGTATCTGCTCGTCACCGCGGGCGCGATCCTTCTCCTCGTAGCGGCGATCAGCGTCCTGCAGTATTTTCGCCTGACGTGGGAGGTCACCGACACGGAGGTGCGCTTGCGGAAAGGCGTTTTCAGGAGGACGGACAGCCGCATCCCCTTTACGCGTGTTCATTCCGTCAATATCAAAGCCAATGTTATCGAACAGGCGTTCGGCGTCGTCAGTTTCAACATAGACACGGCCGGACAGTCAACGGCGGTCGACGCGATCATTCCTTCTCTGGAAAAACCGCTCGCAAACGAACTGCGAGCGCGGATCGAACACATGAAAAATCCGGAGAGGGACATTACCGGTCGGCCTCGGGAATTCCAAGCGCAACAGACCGCGCCGGGCATGTTCCCCCCTATTGACGCAGAGAACGCGACGTTTGACCGCGATCGCGCGGCGTCGGACGAAACCGCGCGCGTCTTCGCGAACCCGCCGCCCGGATTCGCGCGCGAAGACGAGAATCTCAAACGCTACCGCATTCGCACGTCGGAATTGCTCCTGCACGGACTTTCCAACGGAAAGACGACCTTGTATCTGTTTCTCGCCCTTTCGTTTCTCTATCAGCTCGCGGACATCCCCTTTCTTGAAAATCTGCTCTCGGATACGATGGATTCCGCGCTTCGATACTTCGCCGCGCTCAATATCTTCTTCGTTATCATAGCCGTGATCTGCGTCTTGTTGATCGTCTGGGCAGTTTCCGTCATATCGAGCGTGCTAAAGTATTTCGACTTTACCGTCCAAAGGCGCGGCGATCGCATCGAGATAGATCGCGGCTTGCTGACGCACAAGACGATAGGAAAATCCGTAGATCGGATACAGGAATTGCACATCCGACGCTCCCTTCTCAGAAGGATCATCGGATACGCGGAGATACGCGTAAAGATGGCGTCCATCGACGCGGAAAAGGCGACGGATGCGGAAGGTCCGGGCGTTCCGATCCACCCCTTCATCAAATACCGGGAAATCGATGGCTTTCTGCGGGAAATACTGCCCGAATTCTCGGACGCGCCGGAGATCAAAACGGGATTGCCCCGCGCCTCCCTGCGCAGGACGTATTTTCGATATTTCAGGGGGTACGCGCTCTTTATCGCGGCGGTCGTTATTCCCGCTTGGCAACTGCTGAGGGAATTCGCGCCGTCTTTCCCCCGCGCAAGCGTTTTGCTCGCAATCTCGGGCGGCTTTTTCGCCTTCCTCTGCGTTACCGCGTACCGCAGTTGGAGAGGCAGGGGTATGACGACGAATGAAACATTTCTCGTAATGCGCCGCGGCGCCTACGGCATCAAGACGGTGATCATCCCTCGGCGCAAGATACAGATCGCGCGCATACGCCAAAATCCGTTCCAACAGAGGGTGCGCGTCGCGCATGTGTCGGCTCAATCCGGCGGTCTGGGAACGTTTGAGGAGACGATCCTCGACGCGGACGAGGAATCCGCCCTGTCATACATGGATTGGGTGCGCCCTCGACGAACGTCCGAGGAACACGCGGAGGCGTTGCGACGGAATTCCGATTATTTCTGTTGAATTTTCCTACCGAAGCAGATAATATATGTACAGACGTACGCGCGGTCGGCGAGTCGTCGCATTCAATCGAGTCTTTCACGACGGAAAGGAGCATGCCATGCCATCATTCGCAAACCCGTTCTCGGGAAACGTAGACAGGAAGATCAGCAAAGACGAGCTCATTCAGGCGCTGCGCTTGGATATCGCCGGGGAGTTGGAGGCCATCTATCTCTATGAATCGCACGCCCTCGCAACCGACGATCCCTTGGTCAAGAAGGTTCTCATGGATATCAGGGACGAGGAAAAGGAGCATTGCGGGGAACTGCTTACGCTCATGAAACGCCTCGATCCCGCTCTGCCCGGATTCCTTGAAGAGGGAGAGGGCGAAGTCAAGGAAATGATGGAAGAATTGGGAATAAAATAGTCTCGACAAAAGAAGCAAGGGTGAGCGACAGCGGATACAGCCGCCCCGCCCTTGCTTTTTGTATGTTCACACGATGGCCGCGAGGCGTTGTCCCACTTCGAGCAAAAAAGTCTCCGTGTCGACGCGCCTCTTTCTTTCGAGATTCGAAAGGTCAAAGAGATCACCCGTCATGATGCCGTCTTCGATGGTCTTTACGGCGGCGACCTCCATCTTCGCGCCGAATCCGGACAGACGCGCCAAGCCGTCTTTCTCGCCGCGTTTCATGAGCGCGCCAGCCCACGCATAGATCGTTGCGACGGCGTTCGTCGATGTCGGCTCGCCCTTCAGGTATTTATAATAATGCCTTTGAACCGTGCCGTGCGCGGCCTCATACTCGCAGTGCCCCTCGGGAGATACGAGGACTGAGGTCATCATCGCCAGGCTTCCGTAAGCTGTCGCTACCATATCGCTCATGACATCCCCGTCGTAATTCTTGCAGGCCCAGATAAAGCCGCCGTTCGAGCGTATGACCCGCGCCACCGCGTCGTCGATGAGCGTGTAGAAGAACTCCGTGCCCGCGTCGGCGAAGCGATCCTTGTACTCCTCATCGTATATCGTCTCGAAGATATCGCGAAATCTGCGATCGTAGGTCTTCGATATGGTGTCCTTCGTCGCGAACCACAGATCCTGCCGCGTATCGAGCGCGAAATTCATGCAAGATCGCGCGAACGAGCGTATGCTCGCGTCCGTGTTGTGAATGCCCTGAACGACGCCGGCCGTACCGTCGAACGCATGAATGGGCGTCTCCGTCCTGACGCCGTCCTCCGAGGTGTACGCGAGCGCGACCTTGCCGCCCTCCGGTACGTCGATCTCCGTGTTCTTGTAGATATCGCCGTACGCATGTCGCGCGACTGTGATGGGCTTCGTCCACGTTGGAATAAAGGGAACGATCCCTCGCACGATGATGGGCGAGCGAAAGACGGTTCCGTCCAAGATCGCGCGAATGGTTCCGTTTGGCGATTTCCACATGGTCGTGAGATCGTATTCCTTGACGCGCTCCGCGTTGGGCGTGATCGTGGCGCATTTTACGCCCACGCCGTACTTGCGTATCGCTTCCGCAGCCTCCGTCGTCACGCGGTCGCCCGCAGCTTCGCGGTTTTTCAGTCCCAGATCGTAATACACCGTGTTCAAGTCCACGTGAGGCTCGATCAAAATTTCCTTGACCTTCGCCCATATCACGCGCGTCATCTCATCCCCGTCCATTTCAACCAGGGGGGTTTTCATTTCGATTTTTTTCTCCATAAACCGTCCTATCCTGCCCGATCGGGCATATTCGCGCATCGCGATCGCCGCGAGATCTACAGGCTTCGCGAGAATTTCATAATGCTGTCGCACACGAAGCGCACGTCATCCTCCGTCAAACTCGTCGAACAGGGAATGTTCATGACATGCTTTTCGTAATAACGCGCCTTGTCGATGTCATAGGCTCGCGCCTCGGCATAGGGCTTCTGCGTATGAATGAGCTTCCAGACCGGGCGACACTGAATGCCCTCCGCGATCATAGACTTCATGAGTCGGTCCCGGCGATTGCCCGCAGGATCGCTCATCGATATCCCTCGCGCGTCCCGGACGTCGCATTGCGTCGCGTCGGAATATCCGTCCGCCCCGGAAATATGCGGACTCTCGATCTCGTCCTCGATCAGCAGCGAATAACACCCTTTGTTCGCGCGAATGCCTTCTCGGAACGGAAGCAGACGCATCTGCGGCGCGTCTCTCAAACATTCCTCGTACACGGCGAAGTTGTTACGCTTTATCGCCACGAAATCCTCCAACTCGTCGATCTGACTCACGCCCAACGCCGCTTGAATGTTCAACATGCGATAGTTGTATCCCACCGCGTCGTGAACGAAAAAGAACTCGTCATCCCGCGCGGTCGTTGTCAGGTACCGTGCTTGACGCGTGTAGGACTCGGCCGAAGGGCTCTCGCCCGCGACGATCATACCGCCGCCGCCCGTCGTGATGATCTTGTTCGCGTTGAAGGAAAACACGCCGAGGTCGCCGACGGTTCCCGCGTGTCTGCCCGCGTAGCGCCCTTGCGCAAAGAAACTCCCCATCGCCTCGGTGGCGTCCTCCAAGACCTTCAAACCGTAGCGCGCCGCCGTATCCGCGATAGCCTCCATGTCAGCGAGATTGCCGAATACGTGTACGGGAACGACGGCTTTGACGATCCGATCCGTGTCGTTGTTTATGAGATTTCCGTCCTCAAGATGACATTCCTCGCGACAAAACCGCTCCAATTTCACGGGATCGAGACACAGGCTATCGTCGCAATCCATGAATACCGGTTCCGCGCCGAGATATCGAATGGGATTTACCGCGGCGATGAACGTGAGGGTCGGCGCGATGACTTCGTCGCCCGCGCCGACGCCCAAAAGTCGCAACGCGACGTGCAATCCTGCCGTCCCGCTTTGACAGGCCACCGCATCCGAGACGCCGACATAGGCCGCGACTTTTTCCTCAAACATAGGAATGAAGTCGCCGCCCGTGGATACCCACCCCGTCTCCGCGCATTTTCGCAGATTGTCGGCTGTCTCAATATTCAAATTCGGAACGCTCAAAGGTATCTCTCTCATTCGATTCTTTCCATGGCTTCATTATACGGAAAAACAAATCTTCCGTCAATGATGCGAGGAAAGGAGCGCGATGAGAGACGCGCAGCTCGGTTGTTTTCGTCTTTTCAAACGGCCTGTTTCCCTATCGACCAACCGAGGCTTTCCGTCTGCAACGCATAGAGTTTTTCGTACAGACCGCCCTTCGCCATGAGCTCTTCGTGCGAGCCTTGCTCAGCGATGCGCCCCTTGTCCAGAACGATAATCTTGTCCGCGCCGGCGATCGTGCGCAGGCGATGAGCGATGACGAGCACGGTCTTATCCGCGATCAGCGCGGAAATCGCCTTTTGAATAGCCGCTTCATTTTCCGGATCGAGACTCGCCGTCGCTTCGTCGAGAAGGACGATAGGCGCGTCCTTCAGCAGCGCGCGAGCGATGGAAATGCGTTGACGCTCGCCGCCGGACAGCGTCGCTCCGTTCTCTCCGAGCATGGTATCGTAACCCTCGGGAAGACGGTCGGCGAATTCGTCGCAGCAAGCGGCCGTTGCGGCGGCGCGAATCTGCTCGTCCGTCGCGTTCATATTTCCGATGCGGATGTTCCCCAAGATCGTATCGTTAAACAATACTACATCTTGAAAAACAAACGACATATAGCTCATCAAGTATTCGGGATCGAGCGTTTTAACATCCGTGCCGCCGATGGTGATGCGGCCTCGATCCGTATCCCAGAAGCGCGCGATCAATCTCGATATCGTACTCTTGCCGCTGCCGGACGGTCCGACAAGAGCCGTCAGACTGCCTGCCGGAATCGTTGCGGAAAAATCGCTGATCGCCTGTTCCGCGCCCGCGCCGTAGGAAAAGTCGACGTGTTCGCAGACGATGGTGAAATCCTTCGGTTTCGTCTCCTCGTCCCCGGTCATCGGATCTATGGAGAGCAGATCGCGCATGCGCCGCAAACTGATTTGAAAATAAAACAATTCCGGCAACAGCGTGAGGATCACGACGACGGGAGAATAGATCTTTACCACGATGATCAGAAACATCAAAAGCGGAACGAATCCAAGAGAGCCTCCCGTCAAAAGCGTCGCGCCGACGAGAGCCGTGAGTCCGATACCTCCCTGCAATACAGCCTGCGCGCCCATCACGAATACGCCGGTGCCGACTTCCATCGCCATCGCGAGGCGCATCATCTCTCGCAATGCCTTCTCCAACGCGCCGAATCTCTCGCCGTCCATGTTGCACGCGCGGATGACCTTGATGCCCTCGATGTATTCCTGCACGCGTTCGGATGCGACCAACTTCGCCGCTGCGTGCTTTTTCGAAATGCCGCCGTAGATTTTGCGAGCGAGCATGACGATCCCCACCGCCAACGGGACGGTGATGAAGATCGCGAGAGCCATGCGCCAGTCGTATACCGCAAGCATAACGCAGATCGCAGAGATGGAGATGATGTTCGCGATCAGCTGCGGGATGATGTGACTCATGACGTGTTCGCTCGTCGCCACATCGCCCATCAGGTTCACCGTCAGTTCGGACAAATCCTTGGAGTTGAATACGCTCATGGGCAAGCGGCGTATGTGCTCGGCCATCGTGACGCGCGTTTGCTCGCACTGCGTGTAGGAGACGACGTATGTCTTTTCGTAATCGTTTCGCTGACAGAGATACAGGAGAAAGGAGCCGACGACGCCCGCGCCGAACAGCAACAGCATATTTGTCCAAGAGATCTCTCCGCCCGTCAGAGGCTTCACTAGTTCGACGATGAATTGCATGAGCGCGCCGAACGGCAGTATCATGGCAAAATTCGTGAGTGTGCAAGCGAAGGCCGCCTTCTTCAAGTCCGCGTAACCGCCATTCGTGAGCATCAGCATATTTTGAAGTTTACTCATTGTCAATTCCTCCTTTTGCCGCGGACATACGCCAACTCGACGTCTCCGTATATACCTTCCACATATCTCCGTATTTCCCGCCTTGTTCCAACAACTTATCGTGCGTCCCGCTCTGCGCGACTCGTCCTCCGTCTACCACGATGATCCTATCCGCTCCGCGCACCGAAGAGAGTCTGTGCGCGATCATGACGACGGTCTTGTTTTTCATAAGCCTCTCGAAAGCCAGTTGGATCAGATACTCGTTCTCCGGATCGGAAAACGCCGTCGCCTCATCGAGTACGACGATGGGCGAATCCTTCACGATGGCGCGCGCAATAGCCAAGCGCTGACGCTCGCCGCCCGAAAGATGTATGCCCTTCGTGCCGATGACCGTTTGAAAGCCCTGCGGCAACTTCTCGACGAAAGCCGTGCACTGCGCGTCTCGCGCCGCCTCATATACGCGCTCGTCGGACGCGGACGGATCGCCCATGCGGATATTGTCCATCACGCTCTGTTTGAAGAGGTACACGTCTTGAAAGACGAAGCTCACATTGTCCATCAAAGCGTGGGGATCCGCGTCGCACACATCCGTATCGCCGATTCGCACAGCGCCGCCGCTCACGTCGAAAAATCGGGGGATCAGGTGCGCGATGGTGGATTTGCCCCCGCCCGACGGCCCTACGATGGCAGTCACCTCACCCTGTTTCGCCGTGAACGATACGCCCGACAGCGCCTCGATCTCATTTTCCTTGTCATAGGAAAACGTCACGTCGTCAAAGGTCACATCGTGCGAATTTATGGGCTTCGGATCGGGACGAACGGAAAGCTCCGGCTCCGCGAGCACGGCGTCCATTGCCTCCGCGTGGCCGGTGAGTTGCATCATCGTTCCGCTCGCGTAGATGACTTTCAGCACGACGCCGCCCACTGATTGCGTCAAGATTAAATAGAAGAGGACGGTAGTGACAAACGCGGGGAAAGCGTCCGCGTCCTCCTGCGCGACGCGCATGCCGACGAGTACGGCGACGGGCATGATGAACAGGAATATGCTCTGCACGACGGTTATGGCGGCGGCATAGCTGTTTTTCATCTTCAGCGTGAATTCGAGAATCCACTTCGTATATTTTTTGATGGAGTCGTACAGCCGTCGAAACGAATAGACGGTTTGGCGAAATGCCTTGACTACGGATATGCCGCGGATGTATTCCACAGTGGCGTTGTTCATATCCTCCATCGCCCTCTGATAACGATCCATATTCGCCTGCGCGCCATCGCTTCCCATCATGCGAGTCATGTACGAATACATGACAAGCCCTACGACGACGCCCAGAGCGGAAGCCAACCCGAAGCGCCAATCCACGGCGAAAAGCATCGCGAACAGCGGAACAGGCGCCGCGGCCGCAGCCGCGAGATCCGGCAACTGATGGGCGATGAATCCCTCGATCTTTTCTATGTTTTCGTCCGTAATTTTGCGCAGCTTTCCGCTGCCGATGAGTACGTGCAATCCCAACGGCACGCGCGCCAAATGCGAGGCGAAATCAACCTTTAGCTTGTAGAGGGTTCCGAACGCCGCGAGGTGCGAAAGCATGAGCGCCGCGAAATACACGAGAATGTTCCCGACCGCGCCGCCAAAGGCGATCCAACCCCACCGTACGATATACGCGCCATCCGCCCCGGACAAGTCAGGCAATGCCTCGATGACGCTTTTTATGATGAAATAGATCGCGACGTAAGGCACGAAACCTATGACCGCCGCCAAAACGGACAGTATGATCGAACCGATGATGAGAGGCTTCTTCATCATGGCTATTTCAAAGAGTCTCGCAAATCCCGTCTTGGGCCGTTCTCGGTTTTTCTTCGTTTTATTCATGATTCCCTCCGTAATTCTCGATAAACGCGATCATTTCTCGCGCATCCCTTTCATCGCCGCGTCGTTCGATATAGCGAGCGACCGGAAATACATTTGTTAGCATATGCTAACTACAGAATCAAATAAACGCCGGCGCGCGCCGACTGATATGATGTTATCATATGCTTACCGACTTTACAAGAGTTTTTTTCGAGGCCGAAAAAATGAAGAGGAGCATGTCAACCGCCCCTCTTCGTCCCGATTCCGCTCGATCTCTCGGCGGTTTTCGAATTCTACAGATTGTATTCCTTCTTGACGGATGCAAACGATTCGTCCAAGGCTTGAATCACCTTCCCTATGCTCTCGTCGGAAAGCACGGCGGGCGGCTCTATGCGAACGGTCTTTGCGTTGACCAAGGTTCCAGCGGTCATGACGCGACGTTCGAACAGGTTTTTCGTGACCGAATAGCCCACTTCCGCTTCCGGAAATTCCATGCATATTAGCAGACCCGCGCCTCGGAACGAGCGGAGTACCGTGGGATATTTCTTCTGCAATTCTCCCAATTTCTTCATGAAGAACTCGCCCTTTTCCTTGCACACCTTGGGAATGTCGTTTTCGAGCATGAATTTGATGGTGGCGATCGCCGCGGAACATGCGAGCGGATTCCCGCCGAATGTCGGCGAGCCGAGTATCCACGGATTGTCGATGAGCTTGTCCACCCACATATTGGGTCTCGCGATGATGCCCGTGATCGGCATGATGCCGCCGCCGTAGGCCTTGCCGTAGGTCATGATGTCGGGCGTGATGTCTTCCGTTTCGCATCTCCAGAGAGTTCCCGTGCGACCCATGCCTGTCTGTATCTCGTCTACGATCATAGCTGCGCCGTATTTGTCGCAGATATTTCTGACGGCGGTCAGATAACCGTCAGGCGGAATGACGACGCCCGCTTCTCCCTGAATCGGCTCGATGATGACGCCCGCGACCTTTTCGCCGACGGTCTGAAGATTCTTGATCGCGGCTTCCATCGCGTCGGCGTTGCCGTACTCGACATGTTGCACCTGCTGAATCATCGGAACGTAGTCCTCGCGATACGCGCCTTTGCCTCCCATTGAGATCGCGCCCATGGATTTGCCGTGGAACGCGCCGACGGTCGAGATGTACCACCGGCCGCCCGTCGCCAGACGAGCCAATTTCAACGCCATCTCCACCGCTTCCGCGCCGCCGTTCGTAAAGAAGCAGTACTGCAGATCGCCGGGGGTGATGAGCGCCGTCAGCCTCGCGAGATATCCGCGCAACGGGTCGATCAATTCCTGCGAATGGAGCGCGTATCTGGAAAGTTGCGCTTGAACGGTTTTCAAGATCTCCGGATTTCTGTGACCGCAGGTGTAGATGCCGAAGCCTCCGAGGCAGTCGATAAACTGCACGCCGTTCAAGTCCTCAAAGTGATCGACCGAATCCGTCCACTCGATAAAAGCTGCGTCCGTGGATACGGATTTTCTGTATTCGAGCCAACCCGGATTGACGTTTTCGTTGAAATTCGAGATGGATTCATCGTGAATCTGCTTTTTTTCGGCATCCGTAAGGGATCCCTTTTCAATGAAGTCCACAACCTTGCGGGCTTCCTTCAATGCCAATGCTTTATCTGTTTTCGTCATGGATATACCTCCCATATAACCGTAAACATATTGTAACGAAACCGATTATCTGTAATTCAAATATCGTGCCAAAATCGATATTTTTCGAAATTTTCGTACAATAGTGCAAAACGCGAGCATCCGACATTTCGAGCAAGCCCCCTTTTCTAACGAAATCGCCCCATTCCCTGTATTCGCGCAGACGAAAATCCGCTAAGCGCGCGCAATTCGGGCGCGGGAATAACCGCTCACGGGTGTGACGAATTTGCGACGATATTCGCATATTTGCGACAAAAGCGAAGCTTCTCAACCGAAACTCTCGCCTCAGAGTTCGCCCTTTTCGCGCCATGGCATCGCATATTTCACTTGAGTGCAAGGGTTTTTCGCGCACTTGCGGCGCAAGAGTTGAAATTGGGGCAAAAAAATAGTAAAATAGCGCTTGGTTGTTGTATATTGACATGTTCGATTCATTCCGAGCGTCGTTCGCGTCGAGGACGGGACGGCAGAGCGAACAAGCGTTCCGCGCGTTAGCGGAGAGGGAGGCGAAAATGGACAAGAATTCCCCGAAGATCAAGATCACGGAAGACGGCCCCTATATCGTTACGGGAGATGTGCCGTTGAAGCAAGCTGTCATTGAGCAGGACGAACAGGGCAACAGCGTCGCTTGGGGAGAGGGTCGCGCCTACGACACGGAAGGAAAACCCTATGCGCTGTGCCGTTGCGGACGCTCGAAGAACAAACCGTTCTGCGACGGGACGCATGCCTCCATCGGTTGGAAAGGCAAGGAAACCGCGAGCCGCGCTCCTTATGCCGAAGCAGCAAGGGTTTTCGAAGGCGAGACGGCGGATATGCTGGATCGGCAGGAATTGTGCGCGGTCGCCCGGTTTTGCGACGTGATAAACGCATGGCAGATGATCATGCAGTCGAGCGAGGCGCATCCGGAGAGAGAGGAAATCGCGACGAGGGAAGCCTGCGATTGTCCGTCAGGAAGACTGACCGTCCGAAAAAACGGCGCGGAGGTCGAAAAGGAGTTGCCGCAGGAAATTTGTCCCGTCGAGGATCTCTATTACGATGTCAAAGGGCCGCTTTTCGTCAAGGGAGGCGTCATGCTCGAAAGCGCGGACGGCAGTACATACGAAGTTCGGAACAGACGCACGCTCTGTCGCTGCGGCGAATCGCGAAATCTTCCGTTCTGCGACGCGACGCATTTGAAATGCGAGCACATGAAGGGCTTGGACGAATAGAACGCGCGGGCGAAAGGACAGGAGAACGCTGTTGGAGAACACGAAAAAGACGGAGGCGAATTTCATTCACAATTTCATAGACGAGGACATCGCCGAGGGCAGATACGCGGACAGACCCGTTTGCACGCGTTTTCCGCCCGAGCCGAACGGTTATCTGCACATCGGCCACGCGAAATCCATCTGTCTGAATTTCACCACCGCCGAAAAATACGGCGGCACGTGCAATCTGCGCTTTGACGACACGAATCCAGTCAAAGAGGAGACGGAGTACGTGGATTCCATCAAGGAAGATGTGGAATGGCTGGGCTTCTCCTGGGACGGACTGTTTTTCGCTTCCGATTATTTCGAAGAGATGTACGCGTGCGCGATTCGGCTGATCGAAAAGGACAAGGCGTTCGTGGACGATCTGAGCGCGGACGAGATTCGGGATATGCGCGGCGCCCTAACGGAGCCTGGCAGGGAAAGCCCGTACAGAAATCGCTCCGCGGAGGAAAATCGAAAACTCTTCGAAGAGATGAGAGCGGGTAAATACGCGGACGGGGAAAAGGTCCTGCGCGCGAAGATCGATATGGCATCGCCCAATATCAACATGCGCGATCCCGTGATCTATCGCATTTCCCGCAACAAACACCACAACACGGGCGACCTGTGGTGCGTATATCCCATGTATGACTTTGCTCACCCCTTGGAGGACGCCATCGAGGGCGTCACGCATTCCCTCTGCACCTTGGAATTCGAGGACCATCGGCCTCTGTACGACTGGGTCTTGGAGACGTTGGAATGGCCCCGACCTCCTCGCCAAATCGAGTTCGCGCGCCTCAATCTCACGAACACGGTCATGAGCAAGCGATATCTGAAGGAGTTGGTTGACTCAGGGTTGACGGAAGGCTGGGACGACCCGCGCATGCCCACCGTCGCGGGACTGCGACGACGAGGCTTTACGCCGGCGGCCATTCGGGATTTTTGCGAACAAATCGGCATTTCGAAATCGAACAGCACGGTGGACATCGAATTCTTGGATCATTGCGTAAGGAACGACCTGAAATCGAAAACCGAGATGCGAAACGTCGTCTTCGATCCCATAAAAGCGATAATCGTTAACTATCCCGAGGAAGAGCGGGAACAGGTGAAGATGGAAAACAATCGCGAAGCGCCGGACTTGGGCGAGAGAACGGTTCCCTTCGGTCGCGAACTGTACATCGACGGCGCGGATTTCGAAGAAACGCCTCCGCCCAAGTATTTCAGACTCTTTCCCGGGAATGAAGTCCGACTCAAAGGCGCGTATTGCATCACATGCGAAGAAGTCGCGAAAAACGAGGACGGATCCGTTAAAGCCCTGCTATGCTCCTACGATCCCGATACGAAGAGCGGCAGCGGCTTCGAGGGACGAAAGGTGAAAGGAACGATTCATTGGGTGGAGGCGAGCTCAGCTGTGCCGATCATCGTGAGGGAATACGAGCGTTTGATGATTGCGGACGAATCGGGGACGGAGACGTTCAATCCCGATTCCGTGCGCGAGCGTCTGTGCTTCGCCGAACCGTCCGTCGCAAACGCCGCTCCCGGAGAAAGATTTCAATTTTTCAGACACGGTTATTATGTCGTCGATACCGAGCAAACGACGGATGCCCTCGCCGAAAACGGCGATGCGCCGCGCGAAAAGACGGTGTTCAACCGAATCGTCGGATTGAAAAGCTCGTGGAAAAAAGGATCGTCCGCCTAGCGCAGAACAATCGGAGAACCGTATGGATTATTACAATGAATCTGTCAAGATGCATCGTTCGCACAGAGGGAAATTGGAGATCTCAAGCAAGGTTCCCATCAGAACGACGGACGATCTCAGCACGGCCTATACTCCCGGCGTCGCCAAGCCCTGCATCGAAATACAGAAAAATCCCGACGAAGCTTATGAGCTTACGATAAAGGCCAATACCGTCGCCGTGGTCAGCGACGGCTCCGCGGTCCTCGGACTCGGAAACATCGGCGGTCTCGCCGCCCTGCCCGTAATGGAGGGAAAAGCCGTATTATTCAAGGAATTCGGCGACGTGGACGCCTTCCCGATCTGTCTGTCCACACAGGATCCCGATGAAATCGTCGAGACCGTCATACGCATCGCGCCGACGTTCGGCGGCATCAACTTGGAGGACATCTCAGCGCCGCGTTGCTTTGAGATCGAGAGACGCATACAGGAGGCATTGGACATTCCCGTGTTTCACGACGATCAACACGGGACGGCGATCGTGGTCAGCGCAGCCGTCATCAACGCTTATCGCCTGCTGAAAAGGCGGCTGAAATCGATCAAGGCCGTCGTCAACGGCGCGGGCGCGGCCGGCGCGGCCATCGTGAAGATGCTTAGCGCGTTGGGACTCGCGGACATCGTGATTTGCGACAGCAAGGGCATTATCTCCATGGATCGATTCTCGGAACTCGCCGAGGACAAGTTGAATCTTCTCGGAATAACAAACAAAGACAATTTGAGCGGAGGACTCGCGGAAGCCGCGGTCGGTCGAGATCTATTCATCGGCGTATCCGCGCCCAAAGCTCTCACGGAAGAGATGATAAAAACGATGGCGCCCGACGCGGTCATTTTCGCCATGGCAAATCCCGAACCGGAGATCATGCCCGCGACCGCGAAGGACGCCGGGGCGAAAATCGTGGGCACGGGTCGCTCGGATTTCCCAAATCAGATAAATAATGTATTGGCATTTCCCGGCATTTTCAAGGGCGCGCTAAAGGCGAGAGCCTCGCGCATCACGGAAGAAATGAAGATCGCGGCCGCCTACGCGTTGGCGAATTTGGTCAAAGCGGATGAGCTTTCGGAGAATTGCGTGATCCCGTCGGCCTTCCATCCGAATGTCGCAGAGACTGTCGCGAACGCCGTCGCGGATGCGTGGAGGGCAAGCGAAAGCGCGCCGTGCGATACGGGGATTGCCGAGAAATCGCAATCGCGGGACGAGTCAGGCGACGAGGCTCGAAGCGCGACCGACGGATCGACGAACGAAAGCGACGGATGACGAAGATGGAATACCGAATCGAAAGAGACACGATGGGCGAGATCAGCGTCCCCGCGAACAGACTGTGGGGCGCGCAAACGCAGAGAAGCCTCGAACAATTTAAAATAGGTTGGGAGACGATGCCTCTCGAAATCATTCGCGCCTTCGGCATTCTCAAAAAAGCCGCGGCTCTCGCGAATGGGGAATTGGGCGTTTTGAGCGCGGAGAAGGCTGCGGCTATCGCCGACGTTTGCGACGAAATCATCGAAGGGAAGTTGGATGAGGAATTCCCGCTTTCCGTATGGCAGACGGGCAGCGGCACGCAGACCAATATGAACGTCAACGAAGTCGTCGCGCGTCTTACGGGACTCCACCCGAACGACGATGCGAATAAGGGACAGAGCTCAAACGATACGTTCCCGACGGCTATGCATATCGCCGCGGTCATCGCGACGGAGGAAAAATTGTTGCCCGCCGTCGACGATCTGCGCGATGTCTTTTCGGAATTGTCCGAGCGATACATGGACATCGTGAAGATAGGTCGCACGCACTTGCAGGACGCGACGCCTTTGCGCTTGGGCCATGAGATCGGCGCGTGGGAGGAAATGCTCGCGGAGACCGGCGATATGATTCGCGCCGCGCTGAATCCCGTGCGAAAATTGGCGCTCGGCGGGACCGCCGTCGGAACCGGACTGAATACGCACCCCGACTTCGCGAAAACGGCGGCCTCAAAGATATCGGAGATCTCCGGGCACGCGTTTGCGACCGCACCGAACAAGTTTCACGCGCTCACGGCGAAGGACGGTCTCGTTCATCTGCACGGAGCATTCAAAGCGCTCGCGGCGGACTTGATGAAGATCGCGAACGACGTCCGTTGGCTGTCGTCCGGACACCGCTG